>CATNEU010000136.1 GCA_950097605.1 uncultured Oscillospiraceae bacterium
CAGACAAGACTGTTCCATAATACACCAAAGGCATCTTGAAACGGCCGGTCTTGTTTGGAAAACAGGACCGCCTGCTCATTGTCATTCGGCAGGGTGCCACTTCGCATTGAATTCTTCAGCGGTGATTCCATATCGCATTTCCTCCCTGTATCCGCCTTCGTGAAAAATGGTTTCCCGGATGAGCCCTTCCTGCTTGCATCCCATTTTTTTCACCAAGGTCTCCGAACCGATATTCCCCTTGATCACGCCCGTATTGTATTTGTGCAGGCGCCGTTCATTAAACGCATACTCAAATAGGATGAGAAGCGCGGCGGCTCCATAGCCTTTTCCACGGAAATTCTGGTCGATGATCATGCCAATTCCGAAAGTGCCATTGCGTTCATCAATGGAATTGAGATAGGCTGATCCAACTTTTTCTCCTGTAAGAGACGAAATCGTGAATATAAAATTATCGCTTTTTTCCGTATCCTCAACAAACTGTTTCCAAAACTCTTTTGCATTGTCTTCATCTCTCGGGAGCTCAACTTCACTGTCGAGCAAAAAACGGGCGTCGCTGTCAAAGTAGTTGCTGTAAAACAAATCCCAATCCTCGACGGTCGCTCGGCTCAGTTTCACTTTTTCATTCTGCCAAAAATAACGGCTGCAATCTGTTTGCATGTGTAAGCCCTCCTATTCAATAACTCTTCTAAACCCTTTATAAATATTTGCACCCTCAAAACCATGTAAATGGGCGCAGGAAGCTGTACGTGAATGTGTCAAACGATCGTTCCGCTCAAAGGATCCGCGAACCCAACATCCATGTACAGCTTCCCTGTTGTCATGTATTTTTAGTAGCCGCCTATGCGAACTGGCTACACATCGAGCCCATAGCTCCGGCAGAGCGCTACCAGCCCGCCGTTAAAGCCCTGTCCGACCGCGCTGAATTTCCATTCGCCGTTGTAACGGTAGATCTCCGCAAAGACGATCGCCGTCTCGGTGGAGTAGTCCTCTCCGAGGTCGTAGCGCAGCAGCTCCGCGCCTGTCGCATTGTCCACAAGGCGCACAAACGCATTCTGTACCTGTCCGAAGTTCTGCCTTCTGACAGGCGCGTCGAAAATCGTCACGGCAATGGCGATTTTATGCACATGTGCCGGCACTTTATCGAACTCAATGATGATTTGCTCGTCGTCGCCTTCGCCCGAGCCGGTGCGGTTGTCGCCCGAATGGGTCACGCCGTCGGTCGAGAGGTTGTTGTAGAACACGAAGTCCTGGTCGCGCATGCATTTGCCATTCTCGCCCAGCAAAAATGCCGAGGCGTCGAGGTCATAATCTGCGCCGCCGTCAAACTGTTTGATATCCCAGCCAAGGCCGATCTGCGCCACTTTGAGGTTCGGCGCTTCCTTGCTCAGGCTGATCTTCTGTCCCTTGGAAAGATTGATAGGCATACTCGTTCATCCTTTCTCCGGTGGTATTGCCTGTATACGGTTCATTTGGGTCAGCGGTATTTTGCAATGATCTCGCTCAGGCCGCTTTCGCGCGACGCCTGGCCGATCGCGGCAAATTTCCACGCGCCGTTTCTGCGGTAGATTTCGCCGACCGTCATGGTCGTTTTATCCACATAGTCCTCGGTGAGGTTGTAGCTGGCCAACGTCTCGCCGTTTTGCTTGTCCACAATCCGGATATAGGCGTCGCGCACCATGCCGAAGTGCTGCCTTCTTGCGACACAGTCGTAGATATTGACAACGAAGACCAGGCGTTCCACATTCTGCGGCACCGCGGAGAGGTTGATCAGGATCTGCTCGGAGTCCTCCATACCACCCATCGTGCCGCCCACCAGGTTATCCCCGCAGTGGGTGATGCAGTCCTGTGGGCCGCGCTTGTTGTTGAAATAGATCACGTAGTCCTTGCCGGGCAGACGTCCGTCCGCGCCCAGCATGAGCACCGAAGCGTCGATGTCCACGTCTGTTTTTCCGGAAAAGGCGCTGAAAAAGCCCTTTTTTTGCGCCGCCTGCTTCCAGCCGAGGCCGACCATCAGATAGTTTAGCTGCGTCCCGTTTTTGCTCAGGTCGATCTTTTGTCCCTTTTGCAGAGAAATTGCCATTGTTTATCCCTCATTTCATCTATTGGAATGGAAATGTTTGGAGCTGTGCCGCATGGCTGTGTGTTGCGCCTGCCGCCGCTTGTTATCCACCCATTTCCCAAACGTTCCGCGTTTTTTTATACGTCGAGCCCAAAGTTGCGGCAGAGCGCTTCCAGCCCGCCGCCGAAGCCCGAGCCGATGGCCGCGAACTTCCACTCGCCGCCGTGCCGGTAGAGCTCGCCTGCGATGACCGCCGTTTCAATCGAGTAGTCCTCGCCGAGGTCGTAGCGGATCAGCTCCTCGCCGGAATCCTCGTTGACAATGCGGATATAGGCGTTGGAAACCTGCCCGAAGTTCTGGCCGCGCGCGGCCGCTTCATGGATCGTCACGGTAAACGAGATCTTCTGCACGTCCGCCGGCACTCTGCCGAGCTGGATGTTCACGCTCTCGTCGTCGCCCTCTCCCGCGCCGGTGCGGTTGTCCCCCGAATAGACCACGCTGCCCGTGTCGTCCTTGGGGTTGTTATAGAAGATAAAATTGGTCTCCCGCTCCACTTTACCCGAAGCGCCGGTCATAAAAACGGACACGTCGAGGTCGAAATAGGCGCCGCCGTCGTATTTGTTGGTATCCCAGCCAAGTCCCACAAGGATCTTGTCGAGACCCGCGTTCCCCTTTGTTAAATCCACCTTTTGTCCCTTTGCCAGTACGATAGGCATACTTGTTTCCTCTCTTTCCTGCGGCGTTGGGCAGTCTGCCCGGCAGCCGCTTTTTATGGATAGACCCTGTATGGGGGCCTTCAGACCGGCTGTCTCCCGTTCTCCGGATACAGCGCGCTTACTGCCCCAGCATCTTCTGCTGGAAATCCGCTTTGAGCACGTTCAGACGCTCCGCGTCCGACTCGCGCTTGCGGCGGGCCTCCTCCTGAATCTGACGGGTCTCCTCGATGCCGTTCACAATTGTCTTCCAGGTCTGCTCGAGCGTCTCGATCTTGACCGAGCTGTTCGAGGCAAGCTGTGCCGTCAGCTTGGTTTGTGAAGCGGTGTTCTGCGCGTTTTTCAGCAGCATTTCGTTGGTTTTTTCATCCAATGCCTGCATGGCCTCCGCCTGCACGCGCTGCCGCTTGAGCAGCACCGCCTGCGTGAGCGCCTGCTTGAACACCGGCAACGTGATGATAAACGCCGAATTGATCTTGCGGATTAGGTTTAAGTTGCCAAACTGCATTGACTGGATCATCGGAATCGACTGCATCGCCACATTTTCCGCAATGCGCAGGTCCTGCACGCGCTGTTCAAGGATGATCCGCGCCTGCTCGAGGTTGTTGATGTCGAAGCGCAGGGTGTTGTCGCCGGTCTGCTCCAGCTCGGCGTTCATCTGCACGAGATAGGCGTCGATTTCCTTCAGGCCCTGTTCGCCGGCAAGGATATATTTGACCAACTGCTGATAGAAATTCACGTTGGAGCGAAACAGCGCCTCAAGTTTTTTGTTGGACTCGATGATCTCCGCCTCGTACTGTTTAAGCTTGATATAGACCTTGTCCACCTCGTCCCCCATGGTATGGTATTTGGCGAGGATCTGCTCAATCTGCTTTTGCAGGCTGCCGAACATCTTGGAGAAAAAGCCCTTTTTCTCCTCTTTGATCTCCTCGATATCGAACTTTTCCATGATCTTGCCGAGCGTGCCCAGCAGCTCGCCCGAGTCGTTGATCTGGTTCATGTTCACGCTGCTCAAGATCTGGTCGGAGCACTTTGCAATGTCCTCCGCGACCTCCTTGCCGAACGAAACAATGGTCTGCTGGTCGCCGATGTTGATTGTGCTGACGAGGTCGTCCACCTCTTTGGAGTTCACGAGCTCTTGGCTCATCTCCTGCCGCTTGGCGACGATGTCGTAAACCTCCTGTTCAGGCGCGCCGCCAATCGCGTCGCTGCTTTTGGTATACTGCAATGCCATGGTATTAGTTCCTCCCTTTTCCAAATAGTTTGCCAAACAGGCCGCCCGCGCCTCCCGACTGCTTTTCGCGCAGATTCGGGATCGTCAGGTTATAGGAATACGGCCCGATGTTGTACAGTTCGTACACATCGCGTTTGATATATTTTTCCAGATTGCGGTAGCCGGTGGGCGTAAACACCACAATGTCAAATCCAATTAAGTTGAAATAGCTCACGAGGATACAGTCGTCGAGCGTGAACATCTTTTCATCCACGTCCACAATGATCAGCTTGGGCACCTTCTTGGTAAAATCGAAGTTCTGAATCAGCCGCAGCAGGTAGCCGTCCAGCCCCAGCAGCGTGGCGAGGATTTTGCAGGGAAGCCCGGGCTCCTCGGTCTCGATCCACTGCAGGTCGAGCAGCTCCTGCATTTTTTCCAGCATATAATCCTGCGTATCGTCGTTTAAATAGTCATACTGGTATTCGCTGTGCTTTTTAATCAGCGAGGGGTTGATGCGCCCGCCGCGGATAAATTGGTCCACATAGGGCCGGATGGCGTTCATCCTGTGCTCCGGCAGCAGCGGCACCCTTGTGAATACGATGGTTTCCGGCGTTACCATGCTGCGGATTGTATCCCAGTACGCCGCAACGTTCCCATCCGCCACACCGCAGACCTTTGCAAAGATATTCGGCACCGTGACGGTCTGGCCCTCGACCGAAAACGACGGCCGGTATTTGGCCTCCTCGTGCCAGAGGATGCCGATTTCCTCATAGGTGGTCTTGAGCGTGACGGGCCTCGAGCGCGCAAATTGCCGGTTGCGGAACAGTTCGGTGTCCGTATAGAGCAGCTCGTCGAGCTGGCGGGACGCATTGTAGGCAACCGTGGCGACACGGACTTTGACCTCCCTTTCGGGAAAGGGCGGCAGCGGCATGCTCTGCGGCAGCCGCACAAGCCGGGATTTGCCGGCGAGCGGATGGTTGGCAAAGACCGCGTCGGCCGCCGCGTCCGAGGAAACGGCCAGCACGTCCACGCCGACGTCGGCCAGGGCGCAGAGCAGCGTAACCTCATTTATTGTGGGTTCGCCATAGTACAAGACGAGCGGCGGCGCGTCCTGCGCGGTGTTTTGATACAGCGCCGACAGAAAGCGGGTGAGCCAGC
>CATNEU010000137.1 GCA_950097605.1 uncultured Oscillospiraceae bacterium
CAGAATTAAAAAGAGGAAAACCGTCACAAAGGTCTTTCTGGCAATTGGACTGGTGCTGCTCATCGCCATCATTGTTGGCGTATGCTATATTGTATCCATCCTCAGCAAGGTGAATACGGTGGACTTCAACACATCGGATATTGGGATTGACAGTTCCTTGCAATCTACGCTCAAGGAGCAGAAGAAAGAAGATTCCATTATCAACATCGCGTTGTTCGGCATCGACAGCCGCACCGGCGAACAGGCGCGTTCAGATGCCATCATGATCCTTACCATCGACAACAAACACGGTAAGCTCAAGGTTTCCTCAATTATGAGGGATTCCTATGTCAATATCGACGGCAGAGGGATGGATAAAATCAACCACGCCTATTTCTTTGGCGGTCCCGAGCTCGCTGTGAAGACCATCAACCAGAATTTCGGGCTGAATATTACCGACTTTGCTTCGGTGGAGTATGAGGGGCTGGCCCAGATCATAGATGCTTTCGGCGGCATTACGCTGAGCCTCACGCCAGAAGAGGTATACCAGGCCAACCTGAATATCAATGAGGTCGCGGTTTATCAGAACTATACGCCGCAGTTGATTTCCGGTTCGGGCGAGCTGCACTTAAACGGGCAGCAGGCGGTTGGATATGCCAGAATCCGTGCAATCGGCGGCGATTTCCAGCGTACCGACCGGCAGCGCGAGGTGTTGGAGAAGGTGTTTGAGAAGGCCATGAACCTGAGCGTGACCGATTATCCCGGCATGATTTCCAAGCTGCTGCCGCTTGTGAAAACTTCCCTGACCAGCGGAGAGGTGCTCTCGATCGGCACCAATATGGTGCTGGGCGGCAAGCCGAAATTTGAGCAGGCTCGTTTCCCGATGGACGTGGATTTTGACAGCCCGAACGGCAGCACGATCAATGGCATTTGGTATCTCACGTTTGACCTGGAGCAAAACAAGGAGCGCATGCAGAAGTATATCTTTGATGACGTAGACCCGAAAAACGTCGGCAAAGAGGACAGCTCCAGCAACAACGACGATTTTTCGCCGGCTGCATAGTTTTATAAAGTAGCGACTGCGTTTTTGAAAAGCGCCGCACAGCATAGCTGTGCGGCGCTTGTTTTATAGACTGTTCATGGAAAACGCTTGCATTCCACACGCAGTATTGTATAATAAAATATAGCTGCCGCACCGGTGTGCGTCCCCGCGCGAAGGCGCGGCAAATGCAAGGCATTTGGGCTATCTTTTAAAACAAGCGCCGATCCGCGCAGAATGCGCGAATACGTGCCTGCGGCCCGGGCAAATTGAAAATTTGCCGGCGCAGTTAGAAAATATAGCTGCCGCACCGGTGTGCGTCCCCGCGCGAAGGCGCGGCAAATGCAAGGCATTTGGGCTATCTTTTAAAACAAGCGCCGGTCCGCGCAGAATGCGCGGCTAAAGGCAAACATTTTTTTGCGTAAGTCCTTTATCGTGTCAAATATAGTCCGGCAGCGACGAGCTATCGCGCCGCCTGTTGTGATATACTAAAAACAAAGGAGTGCTGACAAATGAAACTGCTGAAAAACGCGACCATTCTCAACGATGATTTTCAATTGCAGAAAGCGGATATCTTGATTGACGGGGAAACCATCTGCAAGATTGGCACAGGCCTTTCCTGCCCTGACGCGGAGCTTCTGGATTATTCAGGCAAAACCATTATCCCGGGCCTGATCGACAGCCACACGCATGGCTGCGCGGGCGTGGACACCTGCAACGGCAGTGTGGAGGATTTAAAAACCATGTCGCGCTTTTACGCGTCGATCGGCGTGACGTCCTTTGTGCCGACCTCGATGACGCTGAGTACGGACACCCTTGAAAAGACCTTCCGCGCCGTTGCGGATTTCATCAAGGAAGGCGACGCTCCAGGCGCGTATGCGCACGGCATCCATATGGAGGGGCCGTATTGTTCGGCCAAAAAAGTGGGCGCGCAAAACCCGGCCTTTTTGCAGACGCCGAGTGTGGACAAGTTCCGCAGCCTGAACAAATGCGGTGATAATTTGGTTAAAATCGTGGTGCTGGCGCCCGAGCTGGAGGGCAGCATGGAATTTATCCGCGAGGTTTCCAAGGACGTCACGGTTTCGATTGCCCATTCCGCCGCGGACTATGAGACGGCGATGGAGGCGATTGCAAACGGCGTGACGCATATCACCCATCTGTACAACGCCATGACGCCGTATACCCACAGGGAACCGGGCATCATCGGCGCGGCGTACGACTCCGATGTGGCTTGCGAGCTGATCTGCGACGGCATCCACGTACATCCCGCCGTGATTCGCTCCACGTTCCGCCAGATTGGCGAGGACAGGGTGGTGTTTATCAGCGACTCGATGGAGGCGGCAGGTCTTGACGAGGGTGAATATGAGCTGGGCGGCCAGAAGGTGTTTGTGAAAGAGGGCGCGGCCCGACTTGCAAACGGCGCGCTTGCTGGCTCTGCAACCACGCTGATGAACTGCGTGCGCAAGGCTGTGGAATTCGGCGTTTCATTTGAAAGCGCGGTGAAGGCCGCGACGATCAACCCGGCAAAGGAGATCAAGGCCGACGGCGTCACCGGCAGCATCAGGGCCGGAAAGTTTGCCGACCTGGTGGTTTTGAACCCCGATTTGTCGCTTGACACGGTGTTTGTGAAAGGCAGAAAGTTTGAGAAATAGGCGTAACGATTGAAGATGGCAGTTGTTTTGTTTACTAGGAATAGGGGATGGGCCGCTTTGCGGCCCATCCCCTTTAAGTTTTGGCCCTAACGCGCGCCTTAGAGCCGCAGGGCGGATTCAAAAGCCAACGCCATGTAAGTCTGTGACTGTGACAGACCGTATTCGACCAAGCTGCGCGGCTGCCAAACTGGTGCGTCGAGCGTATCCGCCGCATACAGGAATTGGGCGAATGGAACACCGCGGAATCGGGCTGCGGCCGCCATTGCCGCGCACTCCATCTCGACGGCAATACAGCCTTGCAATTTGCGGCGGGCAACTTTGTCCGCCGTTTCGCGGTAGGGGGCGTCGGTTGTCCAAATTTTTCCGGGGATAAAGGGATATCCGCTTGCACCAATGGCGGCTGTTACAGCGGCAATCGACGCGGAGTCGAGCTGGATTTCGTCCGCCGCCGGAAGATACTGGTGGCTCACGCCTTCGTCGCGCACCGCGGCGGTTGGCACAACAAGCTGCCCGTCGGCCATTTTGTGGTTTAAAACGCCGCAGCAGCCGAACAGCACAAATTTTTGCGCGCCCATGGCCACCACCTCCTCGAAGCCAACGACGCAGGCCGGTGCGCCGACACGAGAAAGATAGAAGGCAATATCCACGCCCTGGTAACGAATCTGGTAGACCGGCAGCGTGCCGTTCGCGGTATAGAGCGATGCGATTTGCCGGACGGAATCCATCTGCGCAAACCGGTTGATTATGGCTTCGGAAAACGTGGAGACGCAGAGCGCGGGAAACCCGGGAACGGCCTGCACGCAGTCCTGCGGGTTGATAAACGCCGTTTTGGCGCTGTCATATTGTTGATACAGGGTGTACATAGGGCATTACCTCCTCTTTGAAAATGCACCAAAAAAGTTGCAGACTTTTATCCGAAGTGTTCGACAAAGACAAAACGCAAATGGGGAACGCACCGCTTCACGAGTGGTGCGCGTCTTGCAAAAAAGGCATGAAAAAAGCTCCCTCCTCTGCTTTGTATTGCAAGGACGAGAGCGTAACGCTTCGTGGTACCACCTGACTTCATCCGTCCCTCACGGGACGGACCTTACTGAGTGCGGACAAAAGAGACCTTCTGTCGATACTCCGGCGCGGTAACGGGCGCACCCGTCGCAGCCTGTGCGGAATTGCTCCGCAGTCGGTGCGCGGCTCCAAGACCATTTTCAGAAATGCCTTCTGCGCCCCTTCCCAGCAACCGGGGCTCTCTGCGGCAGGCCTCATTTCCTACTTTTCTTTTCACAGCCTTTTGTGTATAGACGCTGCACAAAGTGCAGGGTTCATGATTTTGCTATTATAATACGCCCAAGCGCCGGTTTTGTCAAGTACAAAACCGGCGCTTGGGTGGAAAGGATACGCTGTTTTTTGCATGTAGAAACGGGCGTTACTGCCCATTTTTGGAAAACCGGAGCTCGGAGCCGACCTTTTCAATCTCTGAAGAGACGGCAACCGTGAAGGTGGAGGTGGGGAGAAGGGCATCCCAGTTTTCCCGGTTGGCCGCCCAATAGTCCGGATGCTGCTTCCAAAGATGGGCGCCAAACTCGAAGATATCGCTGCCGCAGCTATACACGCTCTGCTGGATGGCGGCTTCCACCTGCCGGCGGACCTCGGCGCTGAGCTGTTCCTCGAGCATGGGAATGTCCTCGAGCATCAGGCCGCGCTGTTTGTCCCCTGTCATCACCTCGGAGATGACGCCTTTGCAGTTTACCTCGATATGAAAATGCGGCCGGCCGTCGAGAATCTGCGAGGTGATGCTGTTGTCTGATTTGACCACTTCAATCGAAACCCGGCCGTATTCCTGCACTTCTATCGGGATTAGGGTTTTGTCCATCTTGCGCGTTGCAAACAGGAAACCGCGCGTCAGAATCGAATTCAGTTCGCCGGACAGCTTCTCCTGGTGAAACAACGCGGTTCCCAAAAAGCGCACGGAATCCTCGCCCTTTTCGTTCTGAAACGTTTGGATCAACGGGGCAAAAGCGTCTCCGCCGCCGTTTTGGGTCACGCGCATCAGCTCCAGCAGCGTTACGCTGTGAATTTTGCCGTTGCTCTGGTTGGTTTCTGTGATATTCTCGATCAGTTCCGCGGGCAGAATGCCCTGGTTGATCTGCGCGGCGACCACCTGTTCGGCTTTGCCGTCTGCTATCAGGATTTGGGTATTCGGACGCGCGCGGCGGTCGGTGTTGAAAAAGTCCAGAATCGGCAGGATGCCGCGTTTGGCGGCGTCTCTTCCAATAATTAGAAGACCGTTGTGGGCATAGAAGGTCTCCTGTCCCTGCTGCAGCGCGGCGTTGTGCAACGCATCCGCAATCGTGATGCCCTCGGATTTGATGATCGTGTTGTTGAGCTTGGTGAAATCCACGCTGCCCTGGTTGGTCCCTTCGGTGTTGAAAACCTGCAGCGTGATGACAAACCGGTCC
>CATNEU010000138.1 GCA_950097605.1 uncultured Oscillospiraceae bacterium
AGCATCTCCAGCCGCCGCCCGTCCGCACGGCAGCATCCGGACAGGCAAGACCCCCGTGCTTTTTGCAGCGTGCTGAAAACCGGACATAGAAAGGAACGAGAGGCTATGAAAGCAGTGATTATGGCCGGCGGAGAGGGCAGCAGGCTGCGTCCGCTGACCTGCGACCTCCCCAAACCGATGGCGCCGCTCTGCGGCAGGCCGATCCTGGAGTATATATTGGACTTGCTCCACAAGCACGGCTGTGACGAGGCGGCAATGACGCTGATGTATCTGCCGCAGTGCATTATGGGGCATTTCCCGGACAAACGGTATAAAGACGTGCCGTTGCGCTTTGTACTGGAGAATGCGCCGCTTGGCACGGCGGGCAGCGTGAAAAACGCGGCGCGCGGCGCGCGTGAGGATTTTCTGGTGATCAGCGGCGACGCGCTCTGTGATTTCGATTTATCCGCCGCGTTTGCGGCGCACCGCAAAAACCGCGCGGATATCACGGTAATCGTGAAAAAAGTGGCCGACCCGCGCGAATACGGGCTGGTGCGCACGGGAAAAAACGGGCGCATCGAGGGGTTTGTGGAAAAGCCCAGCTATGCACAGGCGGTGACCAACCTCGCCAACACGGGTATCTATATCATCAACCCGGATTGTTTGCCGCTGATTCCGGACGAAGGGCAGTTTGATTTTGCAAAGGACCTGTTTCCGCTGATGCTCAAAAAGGGAATGCGCCTGTTTGCGTTTGAGGACGCGGGCTACTGGTGCGATATTGGGGATCTTACAACCTATGTCTCCTGCCAGCGAGATATGCTCGAGGGCCGGGTGCAGTGCCGCGTGCAGGGGCACCGGGATGAAAACGGCAGCGTTTTCGCGGGCGGCCGTCCATCCTCAGGCGTGAAAATCTCTCCGCCCGTCTATATCGGCAACGACGTGACGTTTGATGGGGAAGCCACGATTGCCGCTGGCAGCGTGGTCTGTGACGGCTGCACGATTGGAAACGGTGCGAAGGTCCGCGGCAGCATCGTATTGCAGGACAGCTATATCGGCGCGAATACGACCCTGTCGGGCGCCGTTGTCTGCACAGGCGGCTCGGTCAAGGCGGGTGCGGGGCTGTTCGAGGGCAGTGTTGCGGGCTCCAAAAGCGTCATCGGTGCGGGCGCGGTTTTGAGTCCCGGCGTAAAGATCTGGCCGCTTAAGCAGATCGAGGACTTTGCCGTCGCGCGGGACAATTTGCAATATGGCATTGCCCGCAGCAACGTATTTGACGACGACGGCATCGCTGGGGAAACCGGCGTGGAGCTCACACCGGAATTCTGCGCCCGCGTAGGCGCGGCGGTTGGCAGCATCAAAAACTGCACCCGCGTGGCCATTGCCACCAACGGCAGCCGCGCCGGCTTTGCGCTGGGCGAGGCGCTCAAGGCCGGCATCCTGTCCACGGGCTGCCAGGTCTGGGATTTTGGAGAACAGTTCGAGGCGCAGTTTGACTATTGCGCCGCGCTCGCGTCCGCGCCGCTGGGCGTGTATGTGGAAGGCGGGCAGCGCTCGAGCTTGCGGCTGGTCGGCGAGGGCGGCCTGCCCGCGCCGCGCAGCGTGGAGCGGTCGATTGAGGGAAGCCTTGCACGCGGCGAGTACCGGCGCAGCCGGTGGGACACGCTCGGCGAGTGCGTGGACATGGCGGGCATGCGGATGCTCTATGAATGCGACCTGCTGAAATGCGCGCCGCAGGGGCTCGAGGGTATGCATGCGTGCGTGCGCAGCGAAAATCCCAAGATTGCGGCGGTGGCAAACGCCGTGCTGGCAAGGCTTGGCTGTGACCTGCGTTGCGGCACGCGGTTCAGCATCGACCAGTCGGGCAGGCGTCTGACGGCGTTTAGCGAAGTGGACGGCTATGTCTGGCACGAGCGGCTGCTGGCGCTCGGCTGTATATCCGAATTTGAAAAGGGGCGCAGCGTCGCGCTGCCGTATGACGCGCCGCGCATGCTGGACCGTCTCGCGGCGCAGTTTGGCTGTGCGGCCTGCCGGTATTTTGAGTGCCCGGCGGACGCGAGCGACGCAAAGGCCAGGGAGCTTGCCAAGACCCAGCCGTTTGTGCGCGATGCGCTGATGCTGGCCCTCAAGCTGCTCGACTATCTGGCGCGCAGCGGACAGACGCTGCAGCAGGCACTTCAATCTACGCCCGAGTTTGCGGTCACGCAGAAAGAATATGCCTATACGGGAGACGTTGGCGCGCTCATGCGCACGCTCGGTTCGCACACTGCGCAGAAGGAGATGGGCGAGGGCGTATTGCTGCCGGACAAGGACAAGCGCGGCGTTGTGCTGGTGCGGCCGCTCAAACGGGGCGCGGGCATCCGGGTCTATGCCGAGGCGAGCAATACCGAAATTGCGCAGGAGCTCTGCGCGCAGATCGAGGATACCCTTGCATAGGGCGGCCGTCGCTCTGCTGCAACAAAAAGGCCTGGCGGCCGGAGAAGCCCGCCAGGCCTTTGGCATGCCTATGGGAATATAAAAAAATGCTGCCGCGGGTCTTCTCACAGCGGGTATATTTGGTTGATTCCAGTGCGGAAGCATGGTATACTGAAACCGTCTTTGTAAAAGTGTTTGTATACACCATTGCAGATAGAGTTTCCGCCCCGGCGGAAAGAAAATTGGGAGGAAGTATTTATGGATAATAAAGTGGGTGTCACTCTGGGCGAAAACGCCTCGATTGGGGAAGATTGCACATTTGGGCACAATGTTGTGATCGGGGACAACTGCGTAATCGGCAACGGCGTAACGCTGCACCACAACGTGGTGCTGTACGACGGGACCCGGCTCGATGACGGCGTTGAAGTCTTCGACAACGCGGTCATCGGACGTCCGCCGCGCACCGCGGGTTATCTGATGCACAAAATCACCGAAAACCTTGCGCCCGTGCACATCGGCCCGAACAGCATCGTCGGCGCGGGCGTTGTGATCTATGCGGGCAATGAGATCGCCAACAACGTGCTGATCGGCGACAACGCCGCGCTGCGCGAGGAAGGCGTGATTGAGGAGTATGTGGTGCTGGGCCGCTTTGCGAACACCAGCCACCACACGGTGATCAAACGCCGCTCCAAGGTGATGGACTACTCGTTTGTCAATGCGCATTCCACCGTGGAGGAATATGTGTTTATCGGCGCGAACGTGATCTCCACAAGCGGAAGGGATATGCGCCTCACCGGGCCAGAAGTGGGTCCGGCAGGCGGCGTGCATTTTAAAAAGGGCTGCAAAATCGCCTCGAGCGTAACGGTGCTGCCGGGCGTCACGATTGGCGAAAACGCAGTTGTCGCGGCGGGCGCGGTGGTCACCAAGGACGTTGCGGACGGCGCGGTGGTCATGGGCGTTCCGGCCAAAGCGAGGTAGAAAACATGCGTGAGATGCTGCAAAAACTCGCCAAAGCCAGAACGGAGCTGGCACAGACCAAAACGGTCTGTTTCACCTCAGATATCGACTGGGCGTCGGAATTCGCAATCGAAAAATCCATCTCATTTTTTAGAGACGCGAACGTGCCGATTACCTATTTCCTCACGCATCCGAGCGCGGCGATCCAGCGCAGCCTCGACCGCGGGGAAATCCGCGCGGGATTGCACCCGAACTTCATGCCCGACAGCAGCCAGGGCGCCAGCTATGACGAGGTGATGGACTATTGCTTCAAGCTGCTGCCCGGCGCACGCGGTTTCCGCTCGCACCGCCATTATGACGTCAACGACGTGCTGGAGAAATTCAAGGCGCGCGGGATCGAATATGATTCCAACGTCTGCACGCTGCTCGACGAGCTGCCGCCGTTTTTGCACCGCACCGGGCTGGTGCGGTTTCCGATCTTTATTGAGGACGGCGGCTACTTGTTAAACGGCGGAGACCTGCGGTTTGCAAACGTGGCCGATTTATTCGACACGCCGGGCCTCAAGGTGATCAATCTGCACCCGATGCATCTGCTGCTGAACACGCCGTATTTTAAGTACACCAGAGAGATCAAGGACCGTCTGAGCCGCAGCGAATGGAACCATCTGGACGACGGGCAGATTGCAAAGCTCGCGTTTGAGGGCCGCGGCATCACGAGCTTTATAGAGGAAATGGTGGACTTCTTCCAGAAAAAAGGGTTTGCATTCCGGTATCTGGAGGATGTGTACGACTGGATTCTGACGCTCTAGCGGGTACCGATGTGCTTCCCCTTGCAAGGGGAAACTGTGTTTGTTTCCAATCGCGCGGCGCATTGCCGCTGCGAAGCAAAAGACGCTTTTCGTTGTATCGGAAAGCGTCTTTTGCTTTTAAAAAGAGGATTTCAGCCGCAATTGTGCAACTTGTATCAAAAGTTCATAAAAAGTTTTACTATTTTGCCGGTCAAACCACCCGAATCTCCTTGACAGTTTTGAACCCAACGTATAAAATTACCTTAAGAAAGAGTGTACGGCTTGTATGACGGCGCAATTTTTGCTGCCGGCATGCAAAAAGATTTCCAATGCAACCGGCATAAGTGTGAAGCGTTTGACGATACTAAAAAAAGAATCGTCCCGAAGGCGTTGTCTGCTGATCTGGGAAGGGGCCGCACCTGCAAATTCGGCGTTTGTAGAAGGTTCCGGCAGCAGGCTTTTCTGTGGCTGTGCTGCGGCATATGTCCGGAGGAAAGACGGTTTCGAGATGTGGCCTGCGCGATTTATAGGGGAACGTGTGTCTGTTTGCGGGCGGAAGGCTGCTTTTGACGGTGTGGACCGGTAAAAGAGCGGGATAGTTGACCGAATAGAACCTACTCCGTAGGTGTTTCCCTGCGTCTGCGTATGGTTTTGCGGCGCACGAGGGGGGCGTTTGCCCTTTTTTGTGCGTTGTCTGCCGTCTGGTGGGCCAGTTAATGGATTTGTACCTCTTTCACGTGATGTTTTGCGTATAGGCAGTTTAAAAAATTGTGGCTTGCAGCCAACTGTGAAGAGTTGGTTTTTTACTATGAAACGAGCGCCGGTCTGCGTAACGCGGATATGTGTATGCAGCACACGCCGGTCTGGGACTTGCGCGGCGTAGT
>CATNEU010000139.1 GCA_950097605.1 uncultured Oscillospiraceae bacterium
GCCCAGACGGGGTGTATAGAACCATGTATGTGCCGTCGCTGTAAGCGAACGGTGGGATTAGACGCCCCATAAAAACGGTTCAAAAATTTAAAGAACGCTCCTTTTGTGAAGATAAGCGTGCTTTGTGTAAAAACAAAGCACGCTTATTTTTTGCACCGGATAATCGAAGGCCGGCAGGGGAAACTGGATAGAAAAGGCGGTGGTTATTTGAAACAAAAACAGAACACAAATGCATTGATCTACGAAAAGTCCCCCTATTTATTGCAGCATGCCCACAATCCGGTGGACTGGTATCCCTGGGGGGAGGAGGCGTTTGAAAAAGCGCGGCGGGAAAACAAGCCGGTGTTTGTGAGCATCGGTTATTCCACCTGCCACTGGTGCCATGTGATGGAGCGCGAATCGTTTGAGGACCAGGAGGTGGCCCGCCTGCTCAAGCGGTACTTTGTGTCGATCAAAGTGGACCGGGAGGAACGGCCGGATGTCGACGCGGTGTATATGGCGGTTTGCCAGGCAATGACCGGGCAGGGCGGCTGGCCGCTTACGGTGTTTTTAACGCCGGACAAACAGCCGTTTTTCGCGGGTACCTATTTTCCCAAGCAGCCCCGGTACGGCATGCCGGGATTCGGCGGCCTGTTGCAGGCGATTGCGGGGCAGTGGCGGGAACAGCCGCAAAAGCTGCTGGATACCGGCGCGTCGGTTGTGCTGCAAATGCAGGCGGAGGAACAGCTTGCAGGCGTGGAGGCCGCGCCGGACAGGTCACTTGCGGCCCTGGCTGTCCGGCAGTTTGCAGCCCGCTTTGATGCGGAAAACGGTGGGTTTGGAGACGCGCCCAAATTCCCATCGGCGCACAACCTGCTGTTTTTGCTGCGCCATGCCGCTCTGGAGAATGATCAAAAGGCACGTTCCATGGCGGTGACGACGCTGCGGCAGATGGCCCGCGGCGGTCTGTTTGACCAGATCGGCGGCGGCTTTTCACGCTATAGCACCGACGAGCGCTGGCTGGCGCCGCACTTTGAAAAGATGCTCTATGACAACGCTCTGCTCGTGACGGCCTATTTGGAGGCGTGGCAGAGCACAGGGGAGGCGTTTTTTAAAGAAGTTGCGGAGCGCACGCTGGACTATGTGCGGCGGGAGATGACGGGCGAAGGCGGCGGGTTTTATGCGGCGCAGGATGCGGACAGCGAGGGCGAGGAGGGCAAATACTATCTGTTCACGCCCGCAGAGCTGGAGCGCCTGCTCGGCAAAGAGGACGCCCGCCGTTTCTGCGCATGGTATGACGTCACCGTGCCCGGCAACTTTGAGGGGCGCAGCATCCCCAATCTGCTTGCCAACCCGCAGTATGCACAGCCGGACGGGGAAATCGCCGCCCTGCGCGAGAAGGTGCTTGCCTACCGGGCGGGCCGCATGCGCCTGCATCTGGACGACAAGGTGCTGACGGCCTGGAACGCGCTGATGATCGCGGCGTTTGCCCGCGCGGGCCGTGTATGGAACGACCCCGCCTGCCGGCGCACGGCGGAGGACGCGGCGGGTTTCCTGCTGCAAAACCTCTCGCAGGGAAACCGGCTGTTCGTGCGCTACAGGGATGGGGAACGCGCCGTACCGGGCCATGCCGAGGACTATGCATTTTTTGCCTGGGCGCTGCTCGAGCTCTACGAGGCGACGTTTGACCCTGCGTATTTACAGCGGGCGGTACGCTATGCCGAAACGCTGCTGGAGCAGTTTTTTGATGCGGAACACGGCGGCGTTTATTTCTACGCGGCGGATGCGGAGGCGCTGTTTTTACGCCCGAAGGAATGCTATGACGGCGCGATGCCCTCGGGCAACTCCGCGGCGGCCTGGGTATTTACCCGCCTGTTCCAGCTCACGGCGTCCCCGCGCTTTGGGGAGGCTTCCCAGAAGCAATTGTCCTTTGTGGCGGGGCAGGCGCAGGACTATCCGGCGGGCTATGCCTTTTTCCTGACGGCGCTGCAAGCCGCGCTCTGGCCCTCCTGCGAGCTGGTTTGCGCGGTCACCGACGAACAGGGAATCGAGAGGGTCAGGGAGGCGCTGCACGGTGTGTATCTGCCCAATACCTCGGTGCTTGTGAAAACGCCGGGAACAGCCGCCGCGCTGGCCGAAGCCGCGCCCTTCACCGCGCCGCTTTCGGTCCGGGACGGGCAGGACACATTTTACCTCTGCGAAAACTTTGCCTGCCGCGCGCCGTTCCACGGCTTTGAGAAGCTGCGAAAGGCGCTTGCCCAAAAAAACGGGAGGGAGGGAAAATCCATATGAAAGCCCACAAATTAATCTGTAACTGCTGCAACGTCACCGTGGGAAGGATTGCAAAGGCGATCCAGGAGGGCGCGCGGTCCGTGGAGGAGGTGCAGGCCAAAACCAAGGCCGGGACCTGCTGCGGAAAATGCCGGGACCACCTGCGAGGCGTGGTGGAAGCATTGCTGGAAGAACAACTGGAAAAATAAATCTTTAATGATCTGGATACGAATTCCTATCAATGTCATTCAAAAAATGGATACAATTGCATCTATTGCATGCTTTTACCGCGCTCTGTTTTGTTATATTTTTGCATGCGTGAGAGAAAATAAAAACAAAATCTTTTGTTTTTTCACAGTTTGGCGGCGCCGGCGACGGCAGCGGTGTTTCACCGCGGCCGAATTGCCGGCGGCCTTCCGCGCGGGGCTGCCGGGCTTTTTGTACGCCGCGCGGGGAAAAGGAGTGTTTCAACTATGAAGATGACTGCTTCCGAATATGACAGACTCAATAAACAGGTTTCACCAAACTCCTCCGTGGTTAAAAACTGCATCTTTGCGTTTTTGATCGGCGGGCTGATCTGCACGATTGGTGAATTTTTAACCAACTCGTTTTTGCATATGGGCATGCTGCAGCGGGAGGCCGCCGCGCTGACCTCGGTCTCCCTGATCTTTATTGCCGCGCTGCTGACCGGCCTGAATGTATACGACAACATCGCCAAGTTCGGCGGCGCGGGCACGCTGGTGCCGATTACGGGCTTTTCCAACTCGATCGTGGCGCCCGCGCTGGAGTTTAAAAGCGAGGGCTTTGTGCTGGGGCTGGGCGCTAAAATGTTCATCATTGCCGGCCCGGTGCTGGTCTATGGCATCACCTCCTCGGTGGTTTACGGCGTGATTGCGTTTTTATTTAAGCTATATTGATCTGAAACGCCGGCCGGGTTTTCAACGGCTGCATAAAAACTCGTTGAAAACAAAAAAGCCCTCCGGCCGTTGGGCCGGGCGGCTGCATTGCAAAGTAGATTGGAGGAAAATCAACATGCCAACAAGACTGGGAAAATATACGCTTCGGTTGGACAACAGCCCCAACATCGCCTCTTTTGCCGCGGTGGGCGGCAAAAAGGAGGGGGAAGGCCCGCTGGCCGACTTCTTCGACATCCTCTGCGACGACACGTCATTTGGCGAGCAGACCTGGGAAAAGGCTGAAAGCCGCTTGCAGAAGGACGCCGTCAACAAGGCGCTCGACAAAGCGGGGCTCAGCCCGTCGGATATCCAATATATTTTTGCGGGAGACCTGCTCAACCAGTGCACCAGCTCGACCTATGGGCTGCGCGATATGGGTATCCCGTTCGTAGGGCTGTACGGCGCGTGTTCCACCATGGCCGAAAGCCTTGCGGTGTCCGGCATCTTTGTGGACGCGGGCGCGGCGGACAAAACCGTCTGCGTCACCTCGTCGCACTTCTGCTCGGCGGAACGGCAATTCCGGTTTCCGCTGGAATACGGCGGACAGCGCACCCCAACCTCGCAGTGGACCGTAACCGCGGCGGGCGGACTGGTCATGACCAAAGACGGCGAAGGCCCCTATGTCCGCCAGGCGACCATTGGCACCATTGAGGACCTCGGTATTAAAGACGCCAACAACATGGGCGCGGCGATGGCGCCTGCCGCCGCCGCCACACTGCAGCACTTTTTTGAGGACACCGGCACAACACCCGAGAGCTTCGACCTGATCGTCACGGGCGACCTGGGCCAGGTGGGCTCCGAGCTGCTCTACGACCTCATGCGCCACGACGGTGTTGAAATACAAAAACGCCATACCGACTGCGGCCTTCTGATCTACCCGCCCGACGACAAGGACGTCAAAGCGGGCGCGTCGGGCTGCGGCTGCAGCGCCTCGGTGCTCTGCTCTTATCTGCTGAACAAGATGGGAAATCGGGAGCTCAACGACATTTTGTTCATGGCCACCGGCGCGCTTATGAGCACCACCAGCGTGCAGCAGGGGGAGTCCATTCCGGGTGTCGCGCACCTCGTGCACCTCAGCAACACCAAGTGGCAGTAGCGCCGCGCAAGGAAGGAGAAACACAGTATGGAAACCTTTATGGAATATCTCAAAGCGTTTGTTGTGGGCGGCCTGATCTGCGTGGTCGGTCAAATTCTCATCGACAAAACCAAACTGACCCCGGCGAGAATCCTCGTTTCATTTGTTGTAGCGGGCGTGGTGCTCGGGGCGCTGGGCCTGTATGAGCCGCTTGTGGAGTTTGCGGGCGCCGGCGCGACCGTGCCGCTGACAGGCTTTGGCTATCTGCTGTCGAAGGGCGCGCTCGAGGGCGTGCGCGAAATCGGGCTGATGGGCGCGCTGACCGGCGGCATCACGGCGGCGGCGGCGGGTATCGGTGCGGCCGTGGTATTTGGCTTTCTCATTTCGCTGATTTTCAAGCCCGGCGATAAATCCTGACGGAGGCCGGACAACTGAAAAAAGGCTGTCCCGCTTACCGCCCCGGCCGGGGCAGTTGGCAGGACAGCCTTTTGCTGTCGGTAGAATAGGGGTTAGGCGAGACCGCAGTCGATATAGTCCTTCCACTTTTCACGGTATGCGCGTTCGCCTGTAATTTTAAATACGATATAGGCAACCGTGCCGGCAACAGCCGCGACCAGCAGGGAGAGACCGATGACCTTTTTGAGTATGTCCGTCATTTTCATGGAATGCACCTCCGTGTAAAGTTGTTCTCCGTTCCGCG
>CATNEU010000140.1 GCA_950097605.1 uncultured Oscillospiraceae bacterium
CAGCCGCTGGTTCTACCGGCTCTCGTTTTCCCGCCAGGACGACAGCAACTATGTCTTTTACTATTTCTCCAACATCCGGGACTATTTCCGGTGCGTTTGGTTCAAATTCAACCTCGGGCTGCGGCAGCTTTTGTGGCTGCTGCTGTTTCTGCTGCCGGGCGGCCTGATGCTCTCGGTCGGATATGTTTCCTATATCGGCGGCAGCAGCATGATGAACAGCGTGGTCAGCTCGGTCGCGGTGATCCTCGGCGTGGTGGCGGTTGCGGCCAGCATCGTGCTCTACCTGCTGTTTATCCTGCGGTACAGCCTGGCGGACTATCTGTTCTTCTCCAACCGCGATCTATCCGTATCGGAGGTCATCCGCACCTCCATCGCCTATACCCAGGGGCGGAAGATCCAGATCGCCTTTTTCGTGCTCTCCTTCGCGCCGCTGTTTTTGCTGGGCGTGTTTGTTGTGCCGCTTTTATTTGTGCTGCCGTATTTCTACACTGCGTTTTCCATCTATGCGCGGTATCTAATCGAATCCAACGAGTGCGCGCCCGCCATGCCGGAACCCGCAGGCGACCCCATGCCAATCCTCTGACCCTGCCGATAACCAAGTGGATCAGCCCTGTGCCGTTGGCACAGGGCTTTTTTGGGGTTCCAGTCTGCCAAAGATTTGGTTATTTTGCTATATATATGCCACATGGATCCTTAAATTTATGTAATATAGTTCAATTTCGCATACATAATTTGTCCATTTCGTAAGTTGACTGTTAGAATGCCTATCTATATAATGAAGGAAAGAACCCCCCCTTGGATTATTCGTGCCAACCCAAATTGGACCGTGGGAGCAAGGGCCGCAAAAGGCTTCGACGCCGATGCCTGCACAGGTAGATTTTGCGGTCTTTTCGCTCTTTTCATAAAGCAGGCGCCCGCACTGGCCCCGGCCGTATGCGGCGGCTGTCCACACATACGCGCGGCTTGTTTTAAAGCCGTACCCACAGGTATGCCGCCGGCGTGCCTGCG
Source organism: uncultured Oscillospiraceae bacterium (assembly GCA_950097605.1). Classification (GTDB taxonomy): domain Bacteria; phylum Bacillota; class Clostridia; order Oscillospirales; family Ruminococcaceae; genus CATNEU01. The sequence goes on from CATNEU010000140.1 coordinate 1,009, forward strand.
CCGCACAAACATCCCTTGCGGACCATCTCCGCAGCCGGAAAAGGAGGAATCTATGAAAAAAAGCCTGTCCCAGCTCCTATCCCTGGTACTGAGCCTATGCCTGCTATTGACCCTGCTGCCCGCCCTGCCGCCCAGCGCGGCGGCTGCGCAGCCCAAACGCACCAACATCGCGCTGAACAAGCCCGTCGAGGCCTCCGGCCACGAGGTGGACGACGGCCGGTTCCTGAAGGAATTTGCCGTGGACGGCGATGCGAGCACCAACGCCAAGCGCTGGTCCTCCAACAAAACCCTGCCCGACGAGCCGGTCTGGATCTATGTGGACCTCGGCAAGGTGACAAGCTTTGAGGAAATCGTGCTGACCTGGGAAGCGGCCAACTCCCGCGACTACGACATCCAGATCAGCAACGACGCAGAAAACTGGACCGTACTGCGCAGCTTCCAGTTTGGCGACGAGCTGGCTTTCGCCAAGTACACCGAGGACGTCAAGCTCGACCGGCCGTCCGAAGCGCGTTACGTACGCATCTTCGCGCGACAGGGCAATATCCGACCGAACTACGGCTGGCGCCCCAACATCTCAATCTTTGAAATTGAAATCTTTGACATCATCGAGGACAAGATCACACCAATCCTCGACACCGTAAAGACCGTTCCCCCAACTCTCTCGGAGGACGGTACGCAGTTCATCCTGCCGCCCTCCCCCGACGAACGCTATGACCTGGTGCTCTGCGGCAGCGACAACCAGCAGGTCGTCACGCTCGACGGCAAGATCGTCCGCCCGCTGGTCGACACAAAGGTCAACCTGCTGTACAAGATGGTTTCCAAAGCCAACCCGGACGAATATGCCATTTCAGACACCGACGTGCCCGTTGTCGTCGCCGGCCAGTATAAAGCCGAGCCGGGAGACAACGCGGTTCCCGCGGTACTGCCCGCTCTGCGCGAATGGAAGGGCTTTTCAGGAAACATGACGCTCGGCGCAGCCGCCCGGCTGGTGCTCGATCCGGCCAGCGCGGAGGAGCTGCAGCAGGCCGCGTCGATGATCCAGATGTATTTCTCCGAAATGCTCGGCCGCTCGATTGAAATTGCGGTGGACAACCCGCGCGACGGCGACGTCTTCTTAACCATCGACAGCGCGACGGCGCTCGGCGACGAGGGCTACCGCCTCGAGATCGACGAACAGGCAGTTATCCGTGCATCCACGGCGCAGGGCGTCCAATACGGCGGCGCGACGCTGACCCAGATCCTCTACAGCGACGCGGATCACGCCGCCCTGCCCAAGGGCATTGCGCACGACTATCCCAAATACGAGGTGCGCAGCGGCATGATCGACGTCGGCCGCATGTTCATGCCGCTCGAATACGTCGAGGAAATTGCGCGCTATATGTCCTGGTTCAAGCTCAACCAGATCCATATGCACCTGAACGACACCGGTTATAACAACTTTGCCTCGTTCCGCCTGGAAAACGATACCTACCCCGAGATCACCTCGAAAGACGGCAGCTACACCAAGGACGAGTACCGCGCGTTCCAGAAACGCCTGCTCCAGTACGGCGTGGAAGTTGTATCTGAATTCGACACGCCCGCCCATGCCGGCGCGTTCCGCAACGTGGTGCCCGAGCTGATGCTCAATTCCACCCATCTGGACATCCGCAAACCGGAATCCATCGCGTTTGTGCAGTCGCTCTTCGACGAGTACCTCGATGGGGACGACCCGGTATTTATCGGCGGCAAAGTGCATGTCGGCACCGACGAATACGACAAGGCGTATTCCGAGGAGATGCGGCAGTATACAAACGACATGATTGAATACATAAACGCCAAGGGGCTGGAACCCTATGTCTGGGGTTCGCTCGGCAAAAACGGCTTCGACGGCGTCACACCGGTCTCCAACCAGGCAACCGTCAACCTCTGGGCGCCGCACTGGTCGGACGTCAAAGAAACCTATGACGCGGGGTACGACATCGTCAACACCTTCGGCGGCTTCCTCTACATCGTGCCGGGCGGCAACGGCGGCTATCTGGACCGCATCGACCTGGCGGAACGCTATGAGACCTTCGACGTGAACAACTTCTGGCACAGCATCGTGAGCTACAAGGGCTGCGCGATTATGCCGGTGGCCCACCCGCAGACCAAAGGCGCGGAGTTTGCCATCTGGGGCGACCATGCGCCGAAGTTCGGCGGCTTCTCGTGGTTTGACTTTTTCGACCGTCTCAAGGACCAAGTGATGCTGATTGCCGAAAAGACCTGGCACGGCGAGCAGACCGAAGGACAGTCCACCGAGGAATTCCTCGCGCGCGTGGAGACCTTCTCCGACCGGGCGCCGGGCTGCAATCCGGGACGCTTCGTCCCCTCCGCAACCGATGAAATCGCCTATTACGACTTTGAATCCCTGACCGGCGGCGTGGTTTCCGACCGCTCGGAAAACGGCTACGACGCAACGGTGCAAAACGGCGCGCTGGGCGCTGCAAAAGACGGCAATGCGCTTGTGCTCGACGGCGCGAGCACCCTTTCCCTCCCGTTTGACAGCGTGGGGTACCCCTTTACCGTTTCGCTTGACCTGTTTATTGACGAGAGCTCCCCGTCGGATGCGGTGTTGTTCGCAGGCGAGGACGGGGAACTGGTGCTGGACATCGACGGCGCGGGCAGCCTGGGTTACCGCCGCGGGGACTATTCCTTCACGTTGAACACAGTCCTGCCGCGCGGCGAATGGGTCAATTTGGCCCTGCGCGGCAACAACACCACGGTTGAACTGTTTGTGAACCACCGCCTGGTCGCCAACGGCGCGAATATGGCCGAGGCGCCCCGCAACGACTCGAGCACCTTCGTGCTGCCTACCGAAGCCATCGGCGGCGGTCTGGTCGGCATGATCGACAACCTCGCGGTATACGGCGCGTTCCTCGACGCCGAGGAAATCACGGGATACCCCGAGCTGCACAAAGACAACGTTGCCCTGCAGCCGGGTGTGGAAATCACCGCCTCGTCAGAGCACGGCGCGGAGCATTTGCTTCTTCCCAACATCGCGGACGGCAACCCCAGCACGCGCTGGAGCTCCAAATACGAGCCGACCGGCTGGGTCCTCGTGGATTTAGGCGACGTATACGACATCTGCCAAATCAACGTCTTTTGGGAAAACGCGCGCGCGAAAAAATACCGTATCCAGGCCTCGATGGACGGCGAGCACTTTACCGAATACGCGTCCTATCCGGCCGGCGCGTCCGATTCGTTCTCGCAGACCGGAAACAACGATTTCTTCAGTTCTCTGGGCATTAAAGGGCGCTATATCAAACTCATGCTGGACGAACGCCAGCTCACACAATACGGCTACAGCATCTACGAGCTGGAGATCTATGCCTACAACACCCAGACTGCCAACGCGGCGATCGGCCGCGCCGACGAACTGCTGAACCGGATTCCCGTTTTCCTGACGCCCGCAGAAAGCCGCGCGGCCCTTGTGGACGCCAAGGAGGCCATGCAAAGCTATATCGCGCAAAACGAGCTGGACAGCTACGACTACAACGAATTCCTGAAAACGCTGGACAGCGCCGCCGAGGCGTTTGAGCAGTCGATCGAGCCGCTGGTGATTTCCGGTGTGCCGGCAAACGGTTCGACGAGAGGCCGCGTGACGCTGTCCGCGAGCCGCACATCTTCTTGGACCGTCAACGGCGTCGATACAGGCGAAGCCCCCTCGCTGTCATTCTCCGAAGAGGGCGTGTATACCATATCCGCAACCGATGTTTACGGCGTCTCCAGCGAGCCGATTGCCTTCTCAATCGACCGCACCGCACCGGTGCTCACGGCGTCCGCTGCACATTATGACTATACGAACCGGGATGTCTATTTCAACGCCAATGAGGAAGTCACCTTCTACAACGGCTCGGATGTGATCGGCGAAGGCACCGAGCTGACCTTGACCGAATCGGGCACCTAC
>CATNEU010000141.1 GCA_950097605.1 uncultured Oscillospiraceae bacterium
CGTGCGGATTCCTTCTGATACGGAGCGGTTACCGTGACATATACGAACGAATCGTCCTTGTCAAAGTGCAGGTCCTTTATTGTGGCGGAAGTGGCCGTAGAGGTGACCATCTTGCTCGTGCCCATTGGATTGACGTCGTCCGCGTTTCTGTAAACCTTGACGACATCGCCCTCAGAGAGGTTGTTGACAGTCAGCGTATCGGTATAGCCCGCGTTGTTCACTGCAACGATATCCGCTGCACGGAGCTGCGTGACGGCAGCGTCCAGCGCCAGATAGCGCTTGCCGCGCAGCAGGCTTTCGCGGCGGCCGGATTTCTGCCTTGCAAAGAACAGCTTGCCGCCGTTTTCGCTCAGGTTCACATTTTCAAAGACCGCGGTGGTACCGGATGCCACCGGCTGCTCGGCAATCAGATCCGTCCCCTCGCTGTCGTTGTACAGGCGGACCGTGTCGCCCTGGTAGAGGTTGTCCACAACAACGTTGCGGGTACCGTCTGCATTTTCCAGAATCTGTACATCTTCCTCTTCAATGAGGTCGGTGCGGAAGGTATAGGGTTTCTCATAGAGCTGGAACTCGTAGAGACGGACCACGCTGCCCGACTGTGCCGGCGCGTCCATGCGGATGCGGAAATACTTCGCGGTGACCGGTTCGTCGAGGTTGACGTTGGTCTCATAGTCCACGTTGTTTGTTACTTTATGAATTTCTGTCCAGTTGCTGCCGTCGTCGCTGGCGAGAATCGTCCAGGCCTTGGTGTTGTAGTTCTGGCCCTCGCCCGCGTCCGGATGTCCGGCGTGGATCAGGTAGTAGCGCTGCACGGTGATCGGCTCGTCGTAGCTGACGGTCAGCGTCGCGCGAGTCGCGCTCTCCGCACACCATTTGCTGTTGTTTTTCGCGGTGCCGTCCACGGCGTTTTTACCCGGCTCGGTCTTGATCTCTTTGCTCGCGACAACATTCGGGTTGTCGAGTGCGAGGTTGACCTGCTCTTCCTCGGATTCACCCGGATAGAGGTCTTCATCCGCCGGAACGGTCCAGGTCATACGGAGCTGGGTGGCGTTGCCGCGGTTGCCCTGCTTGTCCACCGGAATGATCTCAATTGTGGAAACATCATCGCCGCCGCGGTCCATCTTGGTAACATAGATCGCGTTGTTCGGCGAGGAAGCCAGATAGCTCTTGGTTCCGTCCTGGTTCACTTTAAAGACCTGGTATTCGTCCGCGTCCTGCACTTTGTCGAATGCAACCTTCAGCGAAGCGCATACCGGCGAAGGATAGGAAACCTCTTCGATCTGGGCGTTTTCGACTGCTGCGTCGAAGCTGGTCTTGGAACCGTCGATGATGCCGAGCTCACCGATATTGACTTTAAAGTTGTTCTCATCTTGATCGCTCTCGAACACCAGTCCGATTTCGCGGATATAGCGGCCCGCATACTCATCCGGAATGTCGATCTTGGAGGTGGTCCATTCGCCCGTCTGGCCTTCGGTGACGTCGAACAGCACGTAATCGCCTGTCACTTCGTCCTCGAGGGTGTTGGTGAACTTGAGGCCGACCTTCATATTGGATTTTTCAGCCGCCGTTTTATGCGTAACTGTGATCTGGGAATTTTCAGTGGTGTCAAGGTTGGTCGCGTACAGACGCATCGTAACGGGTTTGCCCGCCTCGAGGTCGCCCTCCGCCTTCATCGAGGTGCCGCCGTAATAGGCGTCGCTGAGGTCCAGGTTGCCCTTAAACTCCTTGTCCGACTCGGTGTCGGAGATCCACTGCCAGGTCGGCAGGATGTCCTGGATCGCATAGTAGCTCCACTCGCGGCCCTTGGATTTCTCGCCGTCCACATAGAAGTCATAGCCCTGGCCGTTGCCAAAGTTGGTGAGGAAGGTGTCGCCTTCAATTACCGTTCTGGCATTGATATAAGTGGAAATACCCTTCCAGAGCGGCTGGCCGTTGTCGTCCTTGTCGCGCGTGTCGGGCTTGGACGGGTCGCCGGTGTAGCCAACCCAGAAGCGGTTGTCGTGCATCAGGAAATCTTCCGGCGTTTTGGAGATGTTCAGCGTGACGTTCGGCACGAAGAAGCCGACCGAGGTTTTGGCCGTGCCTTCACCGAACAGGGCCTTGTCCTTGCCCGCAAAGTATGTATCGAGATAGCCGCCGTCGCGCTGGCACTGCAGCGTGTGGAACACGTCGTACGGGCTTCTGCCGATCGAATTCGCCGTGTCGACAGAGGTCTGCACCTCGCTGGCCGTCCAGTTATAGTTGGTGAAATAGTAATCGTTGGTCTTTACGTCTCCCCACTGGAGCCAGTCGGAGTTGTTGGAATTGAGGTGATCGACATAGGCCAGGCTGCCGTTGTTGGTCATATCGTCGTACCACATGGTGGTGGAGCCTTCGGGCTTCACGCTCTGGTGATACTGCAACAGCTGCTTGGTGCGCAGCGTAGCCGCCTGGTTGGCGGACAGGGTGTGCTCGAAGTTGTAGAACCAGCCGTCGAAGCCGTAGTACTGCTCAATTTCGATCAGCTTGTCGACCACCGGGAAGGTGCCGTCGGAATTCTGGGTTAAAAACAGGCTCTGGTTGACGTCGTTGGCGATAAACAGGTCGCCGGTGGAAATCGTACCGTTGCGGTGCGCCGCGTCGGTCTCTTCACCGAACGGCAGCTTGATGCGTCCCTCGCCGTCGTGCGGGCCCCATTTGGAGAGCATATCGAGGTACTGCCAGTAGGTAAACGCATAGCCGTGCGCAACGTCGTCCTCGCGTTGCATGATGGTCAGCGCAACCGTCTGCGCCTCGGTGTTTGCATAGCTGTTGACCTTCTGGGCCTGCTTTTTCTCTGCAAGCGGCACTACCGATTTCACATATTTGTCGTCGGCGCGTTCGCCCGGCGTGAAGTCGAGAAGGCCGTCCACCGTAAAGGTCGGATTCTGCGGACGGATCGACTTGGCCGGCAGCGGGTTGAGTTCCGCTTTCGCCTGCGACTTGAGCAGCAGCCCGTTTGCAGGCAGCACGGAGACCGCCATGGCCACAGAACACATCGCCGCAACGATGCGTTTGAGCATCGCCGTGTTTTTGTTTTTCATCCTTTTTCGCTCCTTTTTGGAAAGTATAGAGTATAAGCTTCCGGCTTCTTTTTACATTCTTCACACAAATACTATACAAAATAAATAGAAAATCCGCCGGTCGCCGCTCTTTTTTATCCTAATAACAGAATAATGGATAGACATATAAAAGTCAATACATTTAATTAAGATTGCCTGTCAAATATTCAATTGCTTTTTTATGCACTTTTTACTACTTGTAATCGATTTACTTATTCTAAAGACTAATATTCATACGTAAATATTGGAATCAAATTGTATATTATTCATGAACTGTGAATAGATTTCAAATGATTCCGGCAACCTGTATGAATTTCATTAATATATATGTCACATTTGGAACCATAAATTGCACAATTATATTTCACAAATACTGTACAATAAGAACATCATCCTGTCACTACAAATTTTACCTATCCTCTATTCACCGATTTTTTGTCCAACCCTACACTTTTTTGGCCAAATATGGGTGTCAAAACGCCGATGTGCTTCCCCAAAATCTCCGTCATTTGTGTCAAATACAGAGCAGGCCCGGTGCGCAGCCTGCGAAGCTGCACACCGGGCCTGCCGCCGGAGAAAGGAAAACGATGTTTTTTCGTGGAAAAACCTATCGAAAAAGGAGGACGGATTCCAAAACACCTCAAAAAGCTTTGTGAATTCCTACACACCAAAGAGCATTTGTCCATACGTGGGAAACGGCCAGTGCTTGGACGACACCAGCGTCTCCAGCTCGTCCGCGACCGCGCGGAGCTGCTGCATCGCATCCAGCACCCTATCTTTATAATATAGGGCGCAAGCTGCCGTATCCCCGATGCCGCGCGCGTCCAGCACTGCGTTTTCCAGTGTTTGCACATGCTGAAACAGGCAGGCCGCCTGTGCCGAAAGCTGGCTCGCAATGCTCTGCTCCGGTTCGCAGACAATGGCCGCGGAAAGGGCCTTTTTGGCCGCTGCCGTATCGCAGAGCTCTTTTATATAACTGGACACCGCAGGCAGAATATCCTTTTTGCACATCTCGATCATGGTCAGCGCCTCGATGTTCAGCACCTTGCAGTAGTTTTCGAGAAAAATGTCGCAGCGCGAACGCATCTCGCACTCCGCAAAAATCTTGTGCTTCGTAAACAGCTTGATGTTTTTATCGCTGACGAACAGCGGCAGCGCGTCGGCCGTGGTTTTCAGGTTCAGCAACCCGCGCCGACCGGCCTCGGCCACCCATTCGTCCGAGTAGTTGTTGCCGTTAAAAATGATGCGTTTGTGCCGGCGGATGGTCTCCTGGATCAGCGCGTGCAGGTCGGCTTCAAAGTCCTTCGCCTGCTCGAGCCGGTCGGCAAACAGCGAGAGCGACTCGGCCACAATCGTGTTGAGCACAATGTTCGGGCCCGAGATTGAAAAAGTGGAACCCAGCATCCGGAATTCAAACTTGTTGCCGGTGAACGCAAACGGCGAGGTGCGGTTGCGGTCGGTGGTATCGCTCATGAAACGCGGCAGCACATGCACGCCGCCCGTCATGCGGTTTTGCTTGTGCGCGGCATATTCGCTGTCGTTTTCGATGGCAGTCAGCACATCGGTGAGCTCGTCGCCCAGAAACATCGAAACGATTGCCGGCGGCGCCTCGTTTGCGCCGAGGCGGTGGTCGTTGCCCGCGCTCGCCACCGAGATGCGCAACAGGTCCTGATAGTCGTCCACCGCCTTGATCACCGCGCACAAAAACAGCAGGAACTGTTCGTTTTCGTGCGGGGAGCTGCCGGGCTCAAGCAGGTTCACGCCGTCATTCGTGGAGAGCGACCAGTTGTTGTGCTTGCCGCTGCCGTTGCCGCCCGCAAACGGCTTTTCGTGCAGCAGGCAGG
>CATNEU010000142.1 GCA_950097605.1 uncultured Oscillospiraceae bacterium
CTGCATAATTGTGGAAAACAACACTTTAGACGGGATGGAGATCCTGCATATTGGCTTGCAGAGACTGTTAAATGTCATTTTTTGCAAGGGTTTATGCAGTTTATACAGGTTTTTAACCATTTCCTATAAAAGATTCCACAGTATCCACCAGACAAAGTGGAAAAACAGGGGAAACACCGGACGGCTGCATTCTGAGAAACGGAAAAGGGCAATGGCTTTTTAAAAGCCATTGCCCTTTTTGAACTGTACACAGCCGCCGATGAAGACAGAGGAGCAGCCGTATAAACGCTTTGCCCCATACCGGAAATACGGCAAGGCGCAGTCATATGGCGCTTCAAAACACTATGCCGTTTCGTGCAGTGTGAAGAGCCAGGAACAGCAGCAAGAGGGGTCGCTGACATCGGGATAGCAGCTCAGGCATTCGCAGCCGATGCGTTCGTCGATGGTTTTGGCAAACTCCGAATATTCGATGATGCCCACCGATTTGCACGGATGAAATTCCATTTGTTTTCGCGCTCTGGCTGTTTGCACCCTGCAATCCAGCGTCCGGTAGAGCAGGGTGTTGCGTTGCATGGTGATCTCGTCCCGGTTGATATTTGCATATAGGCGCAGGGACAGCGCTTTCGCCAGCCCTTCGAGCCCCGCATGCGCGGGAAGTTTGAGAAACGCTTTGAGTCTTCGCGCTTCAATGACCGTGAAGATCCGCCATGCTTCGGCATCATGGAACATGGCTTCGTCCATGCCGTGCGTGCGTTCAACCGACTGGAACCATACGCCGTCCATGGCCAGCCAGTTTTTGGAGTAAATCGCAATCAAGTCGATGAGTTCTTGCTTGGTGAGCGCTTCTAAGTTTTCATGGTTTTGCATCATTTTATCCCAGCCCTTTCACCTGCAGGTATTGTTGTACTATCAAAAGTATAGTATAAAACGCACCCAAAAACAAACCTTTCCGATGGACAGGGCTTCGTTCTGGTATTGTGGATGGGGGAAAGCGGGTTTTCTAGATAGAAACGGGGACAGGTATCGAAACCTGTCCCCGTATGGGTCTATGTGCGATCAGCGTCTATGCGCCTGCAAATTCTATCTTCTTTTTTTGCCGAGCACAACCAGACCGGCCGCGCTGAGCAGCAGCAGCCCCGAAAGGCCCGCGACATTGGCGGCGTCTCCCGTTGCGGGCGGTTTGGTGCCGCTTTGGTTGTCTTTCAACACCAGCTTGCCTTTGGCGGCCTGCAACTCGTCGATTGCCTTTTGGATGGCCTCTTGGGTTGCATCCGCGTCTCTGTATACGGTTTTGGCATTTGCGAGGGCTTGTTTAAACGCCTTCACGCCGTCCGTTTTATAGTCTCTCAGGTTGAGCTTGGCGCATTCGTTGATCAGGGCGCGCAGGTTGGTTTTGTCGGGCGCCTGCGGCTTGGTTACAAGCGCATCGAGAGCCTTTTCCAATGCGTCCGCCGCTGCGTTGACCTCGTCCTGCGTGGCGGATTCGTCCGCGAATGTGTCAATGGCGTCGGCGCGTTTTTCGAGCATATTGGCCCAGCTTTCCGCTGTGTAGAGCTTTTGATCGACGCCCATGGCTTTTGTAATCAGCTTTTCGAGTGCCGATTTGTCGACAGGCGGTTCCTGCACTTCAACTTCAAATGTTGCGTTCTTTGTAATACCGTTTTCAGTATAGGCCACTTCGACGGTCTGCGTGCCTGCTTGTGCGGGATCATAGCCTGTGATGACGGCGGAATCTGTGACGTCGCGCGTGTAGTCTTCAATATTATATGCGGCTGTCACGGTCAGGTCCAGGTCTTCTCCGACCGTGTAGTCGCTCTGGCCGGCAACGGCGATCGACTGCAGCTCGGATATTTTGAGACCGTACGTCGGGCTGCCGACGCCGGCAATCTGCGCGAGGCTGCTCGCCTTTTGGGTGATGGATTCGCTGCGCAGGTTCTCGCGCAGCCAGCCCGCGTTGCCGTTGATCTGGATCGGCTCTTTTCCAAGCTCTCTGGCCTTGATCAGGGATTCCGCGTAGTACAGGATGGTGCCCCTTCTCAGGTGGTATTCGCTCGAGATGATGGAAACAGACTTGATATCGTATTGGTTATACAGGATTTCAAAGCTGTTGGAGGCGTTTTGCGCCGTGTTGCTGGACTGGTTTTCCACGATGATGCGGCTTTCGGGTAAACCCTGTTCGATCAGCCAATCGTGCATTCTGTCGCCTTCGGTCCAGCCGTTTTTCTTAACGCCGCCGGTCACGAGGATATAGGAGTTGGGGTACTTTTGGGCGCTGGCAAGCGCGGTTTCCAAACGGCCGACCAGCTCGGGTTTCATGGTCCCGTCGGTGTTGAGCGCAAAGCCCAGGACAATGAAGGCGTGCGTATTGTCTGTTGGAAGCCCGTCCGGCGCAACGCCGATGCTCAGGGGCATCTCGTTTTCAACCCAGTCCCAATATTTTAGGATCGAGACCCACTGGGTGTAGTCGTCGGGCGAAACGGCTTTGAGTTTTTCCAGCGTTCTTTGCAGGTCGGTGGTGACGTCCATTTCCTTGGATACGCCGTCCCGGTAATAGCCGATTAAATCTTTGACCAACGGTTTCACCTGGTCGTCGGCTGCGGACGCCGGGATTGCCCCGCCGATGAAGATGGACAGCGCCAGTGCGACGCTCAGCAGAATGCTTACAATTTTTTTGGTCATCCTGGATTTCTCCTTTCAAAAACCGATGTGTGTGGGCGAATATTGAAAATGCAGACCAAGCGGTGTTATATGCAGTATACAGAGTTCCGCAGCATCGAAGGCAGACCCTGTTCAAAAAGGGTTTGTCCGCACGGCAGCCGGCTATAAACGGGTAGGAGTGGCTGACACAATAGGGATCTGTTGTACAGCAAAAGAGAGATTGTTTGCACATGCCGTATGTAATTGTATCAAATGCCTGCAGAATCAAGTCCTCTCGGGGGATGTATGCGCCCCTCCTTATTCGCAAATTTGGCAGGGTACTTACCGGCCATAGAAATGGTTCTGCGTTTCGTCTATCGGGCAGAAAGCCTGTACGGTTCTGCTGTTTTGCAGAAAGTTGCGGATCTCTCTGCTCTGCTGCTTTTGGCAGCGCCTGGCGCATTTACACACAGTCAACCGCGTTCTATTTAATTAAGTTATATCATTTACTGTCCATATAGTCAATGTTTTTATTGCATTTGCCCAATGCCCGGTTTTTCAGGAACCGTCTGGTAAGCCCCGCGCATACAATATAGCAGGGCGTATGCCCTGCTATATTCCCGGTGCAGCCAACGTCGTCATGAACCAGCCCGGCATCTACCAGGCCGCTTTTCATGGGACAACCTCGGTGGAGGCAGGCGCCGCAATTCCGGCGGTGCTGCGTTTGCTGCTGAACCTGACGGTATAGGGAAGCAAAACAGGGGAACGGCATCCGTGCCGTTCCCCTGTTTATGGGCATCGGTTCCTTCACGCGGCACCTGCCCAAGTCGAAGCTTCTCATTTTCTTTGGGACAGGATGCATTGTCCGGCGGTTCAGGCGGGCGCGATTTTCCGTCCGCGCAGCCAGAACACCGTGTCGCGGATGGTCTGGTAGAGGTCGCGCGGGCGGTAGCCCAGCTCGACGGTAGCCTTGGTGTGGTCAAACTTGTCGTTGCTGCCGAGCGTATGCAGGGAATAGCGGGTGTACAGCGGGCGTGTTTTGCGCCGTTTGGCGACCCGCCCGATCAGCGGCGCGGCCGCTTTGGCCATCCACATCGGCAAAACCGGCAGCCGCCTTCCGCCGCAGACCGATTGGGCGATTCCCAGCACCTCCTGTACCTCGTAGTGCCGGTTGGAGAGGATATAGCATTCTCCGGTTTTTCCCTTGTCCGCAGCCAGCAAACAGCCGGCCGCGACGTCGCGAACGTCCACAAAGTCATAGCCGCCCCGGACGCAGGCAGGCAGCTTGCCTGCTATATAGTCCCCGACCATCTGCACAAGGTGGTTGCCCGATTTGTCGTATGGACCGAGGATGCCCGATGGATGCACCACGACCGCGTCCAGCCCTTGCCGCACCGCGTCGAGCACCGCTTGGGTGGCCTCCGCCTTGGTTTTGGCATAGCCGCCGACCACCCAGTCGGGCGAGAAGCGGTTTACCTCCCGCAGCACCTGTCGATGCTTTTTTTCCGGAATTGCATGCACCGAGCTGACATACACCAGACGCTGCACACCATATTCCATGCACAGCGAAAGGATATTCCGGACGCCCCCGACGTTGACGTCATACATCAGTGGAGAGACCTGTTCCGAGATGTCGATGATGCCGGCGGTATGCAGCACGATGCGCTCATACCCTTCGGTACCTGCAAACAGCGGGCGCAGGCTCTCGATATCCCGCACGTCTCCTTGATAATAGCGGATGTTTTTTTGGTCCCGGGCCTGCTCGCCCGGCAGAATCAGGCCGCGCACTTCCGCGCCGGATTGCCTGAGCAGCCGTATGATGGTGCCGCCCAGATGACCGCACGCGCCGGTGACAATATAAATGCGTTTCATAAAACGACACTCCTCGCACTAACTGAACATGGTGTTGATTTCTTCTTTCAATTGTATTATAGTGAAACCCAGAGGGAGCCGCAACGGGCAGTTTTGAATTGGGTGGTACGTTTCTGCACACAGACAACAAATTGTGTGCAGAAACCTCTGTCCGACACAAAAAGTTTTCGATTTGGGTACAGTATGGCTATAGGGAAAGGAAGGGGAAATCTGCATGAAAACACCGGCAAAGGACCACCGCACCCGCGTGACGAAAATGCTGATCCGCAGGGCGTTTACCGAGCTGCTGCGCCAGAAGCCGATCCAGAGCATTTCGGTCAAAGAGCTTTGCGAGGCGGCCGGCATCAAC
>CATNEU010000143.1 GCA_950097605.1 uncultured Oscillospiraceae bacterium
GAATTTTTGCCTACTTTTTCTTCACGAAAAAGTAGGGGCCTGTCGCGGCCTGAGCGACAAACTATAAGATAAATGAATACACAGGTTAAGGAGAGAAATATAATTATATAAATATAAATCATCCAGATAAGAAAGAAGGGCCTCCCCATGCGGGAAGCCCTTCTTTCTTATCTGCAAAACTTTTCAATATACCGGTCGATACACCGGTCAATGACCTCCACCGCCTTCGCCTCGCCCCCGAGCTCGCCAACGGCGGTCTCCTTGTTCTCCAGCTCCTTGTAGACTTTAAAGAAGTGGGACATCTCGTCGAAGATATGCTGCGGCAGCTCGTTGACGTCGTGGTAGGAGTTGTACATCATGTCCTTAAACGGCACGGCAATGATTTTTTCATCCACCTCACCGCCATCGAGCATCGAGAGCACGCCGATTGGATAGCAGCGCACCAGCGTAAGCGGTTCGATCGCTTCGGAACAGAGCACCAGGACGTCCAGCGGGTCGTTGTCCTCGGCATAGGTGCGCGGAATAAAGCCATAGTTGGCGGGATAGTGGGTTGCGGTGGACAGAATGCGGTCGAGCATAATCAGGCCGGTCTCCTTGTCCAGTTCATGCTTTTTGTTGCTGCCCTTTTCAATCTCGATAACCGCCATAAAGTCGCTGCTGCGAATGCGCTTTGGCGAAATATCGTGCCAAATGTTGATCATAGCGTCTCCCCCTTTGTTGTGGCAAAAAATATTTGTGTGTGCGTTTATCTGATCAAAGCCCCGGGGAGACCCTCGGGCATCCGGACAGGGCCATTCTCATCTCCAGGCTGTTTTTAATACTGCCTGCCCCAATAGACCATATGTTTGGCAGGCTTGCCGCAGCACATGCAGGTGTCGGACAAATGCTCCTCCTCAAACGGAATGCAGCGGGATTTCACGCCGCCGGTCTCGTCCTTGATCTTGTCCTCGCAGGCCACATCGCCGCACCACATGGCTTTGATAAAACCGGACTTCTCTGAAGCGGTCTGCAAAAACTCCTCGTAGCTCGTCGCCGTGAAGGTGCGGTTTTGCAGGTTTTCGAGCGCACGGTTGTACAGCCCGTCGTGCACGGCCTGCAGCGCCTGCGGAATCGCCGTCTCAAGCTCGTCGAGCGAGACGAACAGTTTTTCGCGGTTGTCGCGGCGCACCAGTACGCACTGGTTGTTCTCGATGTCCTTCGGGCCGATTTCGAGACGCAGCGGCACGCCCTTCATCTCGTATTCGCTGAACTTCCAGCCCGGGGAGTTGTCCGAATCGTCGAGCTTAACGCGTACGAATTTGGACAGGCGGGCCTTGAGCTCGTTTGCCTTGTCGAGCACGCCGGGCTTGTGCATCGCGATTGGGACAATAACCACCTGCACCGGCGCAATCTTCGGCGGCAGCGCGAGGCCGTTGTCGTCCCCGTGGGTCATGATGACCGCGCCGATCATCCGCGTGGACACGCCCCAGGAGGTTTGGAACGGGCTGGAAAGCTTGTTATCCCGCCCTGTGAAGGTGATGCCGAACGCCTTGGTGAAGCCGTCCCCGAAATAATGCGAGGTGCCGCCTTGCAGCGCCACGCCGTTGTGCATCATCGGCTCGATGGTGTAAGTTGCAATCGCGCCCGCAAACTTCTCTTTTTCGGTCTTGCGTCCGGTGACGGCGGGGATTGCTAGCGTCTCTCTATAAAAATCCGTGTATACGCCGAGCATGCGTTCGGTCTCTTCCATGGCCTCCTCGGCGGTCTCGTGCATCGTATGCCCCTCCTGCCAGAGAAACTCCGAGGAGCGCAGGAACGGCCGGGTGGTTTTTTCCCAGCGCAGCACCGAGCACCACTGGTTGTACAGCTTGGGCAGGTCGCGGTAGGATTGAATGATGTGCGCATAGTGCTCGCAGAACAGCACCTCGGAGGTCGGGCGGATGCACAGCCGCTCGGTCAGCGGCTCGCCGCCGCCCTGCGTAACCCAGGCCACCTCGGGCGCAAAGCCCGCCACGTGGTCCTTTTCGCGCTGCAACAGGCTCTCCGGAATCAGCATCGGCATATACACGTTCTCGTGCCCGGTCTCTTTAAAGCGCCGGTCCAGATCAGCCTGCATGTTTTCCCAGATCGCATAGCCGTAAGGGCGGATCACCATGCAGCCCTTCACGCTCGAATAGTCCACAAGCTCGGTTTTCTTTACAACATCGGTATACCATTTCGCAAAATCCACGTCCATTGACGTGATGTCTTCCACCATTTTTTTCTGGTTCGCCATTTGGTTATTCCCAGCCTTTCGTTATTTGTCTGTCTTTTCGTCCGGATTACCGGTCCCGCTCTGTTCCGCGCCGCCCGGCACGGGCGGCGTTTCGCCGGGCGGTTCCGGCGGCTGCCCGTCCGGTTCGCCCTGTTCCGGCGGCTCCGGCACAAACGGGCCAGGCTTTTTGCGGTATACAACGTTGAATACCTCCGCAAGGCCATAAATCAGCACGATTACGCCCAAAAAGCCCAGCAACAGCGTGATGGGTATTTTAATGCCGTCCTGTGCCGCCTCGCTGCTTGCCTCCAGCAATAGCGCGCTCCTCAAAAACACATCCACTATTTTCACCTGTTTTCCTATGCATTTGCCGCCTAAAAAGCCGGCAGGGCCGTGAAAGGGTGCGGCTGCGCCTGCCGATCTGCATACAATCCTCATGTTCGATTGTGAATAGTATTATTATAAAAGGTATGCAGGCGTTTTTCAATAGCAAAGGGGCTGTTTTCCCAAACAGCCCCTTGTTTTCAGTAGGTCCGCTATTTCTTGCCTTCCAGCATATCCGCTATGTAGTACTCCAAATCCTGCAAATAGAGCACCTGGTTATAATAGAGCTTCTCCCACGGACTGATGTTCATGGAATTTGAGTAGTAAAACTGCGTGTACAGCGGAGAACAGACCGCGCTGTAGAGATGCGTGTCTTTCGTAATCTGCTTTGCCTGCAACCCATCGTCTGTAAACGGGCAGAAGACCTTTACGGCGAACTCGAGTGGATCGTCTTTGCTGCCGATATCCACGATGTCAAACACGCCGCGGGCAAATCCGCGCGGGGCATACACCACCGGATAACCCGCCGTATCGCTTTTCTCCTCCGTAAATACAAGCAGCGTGTTCCCAACGTCGTAGAGCGGAACGCCCATCTGCCTTGCCTGGCTGCTGCCGAGCTGCTGCAGCACGATATTTGTATCCCGCAGCCACTGATCCCCTTTATACACCAGCTCCACGCGGGCTTCATAGTAGCTGACCGGATATTCCGGGTCGGAATTGTCCTCTTGCAGCCAACGTTCAACGCGCAGCTTTGCAACCAAGTCGCTGTTTTCCAAATATGCCGGGACCGTCATCTCCCCATACGCTTCTGGCTCATAAAAAGAATTGGGAAAAATCAAATCCTTTTCCGGCTGTTTGGGCGACGGATGGTGCAATGCAAAGGTATAGAACACAAACCCCACAACCGTGAATGCCACAATCACGCCCAGCGATAGGAGTATAATCCCCACTGTCTTGCGCAGCAGCTTTGCTTTGTAGGCCGCAATTTCCAAATCCGCATAATGCATCGTTCCGCCTCCTTCTCCAATTCAAACGGCACCTCGTTCCGGCCAACGCTATGCGTCCTCCTGCGCTTTAGCTATGCGTGCCTCCAGGTCTTTAAGGACAAACGCCTGGGGATCCATTTTGTCCTCATTCATCAAAACACTTCTTCTAGTGCCTGGATATCCCCCTTCCGTATACATATACTTGATCAGCTCTGCTCTCAAATCGAGATCCACTTCCATATCGGAAAGATCATCAAATTTTCCGTATTGCTTGACGGCATACGCCACATCCTGATATTCCAAAATCGTAAAAATTCCCTGATTATAGCCAACCGGAGTATACGTGTTGCTGTCCGCATTGTTGCTGTCCGTCAGAAAAACCAGCATCCGATCCCCTTTGCCGGGCAGCATATCCAAAACATGTTCTTCGACGCCGAGCTGCGCATATTGAATCGTCTTTCCAGCTAAAGAACTGTCCCCCTTCAAGACCTGGTTCACACGCGCTTTATAGTAAGTATACATGCTCATTTCGTCTCTATCCGCTTTATAATCGTCGTCCCGCAGCCAGGATTCAATTGTAATATCTGCAAGCAGGCTGCCCTGATGCAGATAGTTTGAAAGCTGCGGAGATCCGAACGCTTCATATAGCTCCTCAGAAATAAAGAACCGGTCGTCTGATATTCTGGCGGGCGTATCCTTTCCGCCCGCATCGCAGGCAGTCAGGCAAAAGAAAAGACAAACGGACAATAGAAGTGCAATGCATTTGTAGATTTTTTTCATGATAGTCTCCTCCCCATTCATGTCAGATTTCATCCAAACCCGTTTTGATTCCGTTTTACACGATCTCGACAGCCTCCCTTTCTATTCTTTGGTTAAATCATAACACATCCGTAAATACTTTTCAATATTGCACAAAAATTTTGTAGTTTTGTATCTTATTTGTTACCATTCTGACAAAATGCGCCGATAGCAGCAATCGCAGAATAAAAGGCCCGCGCCAACTGGCGCGGGCCTTTTCCCCCAAATTTGATTCGCATTGTTTTGGATGGCACTTATCAACCCGCGGCTATTTCCGCTATGCGCACTTCGAGGTCTTTGAGGACAAAGGCCTGGGGGTCACAATCCTTATAGGGATCTTCTGCAAACGTGAAATCAATACCCCTATCGGGCGGATATCCCCCTTCTTTGTACTTATACGCTACTATTTTTTGCAGGAGTCCGCTATCCACTTCCAGGTCTTCCAGATCAGCAAACGACCTATACTGCTTGACCGCATAGGTAACGCCCTGAAAGTTGAGTATGGTAAAAA
>CATNEU010000144.1 GCA_950097605.1 uncultured Oscillospiraceae bacterium
GCGCCCTCGAACAAGCCGCCGCCTTCGTACGCCGACAGGCTGCGGTATGATGTGAGAATATAATTCTGATACAGCTTTTCGACCGAAGGACTCTGGTATGAAAGCGAAGAGCGCAGTATGAGTTTGGGACATCGTGACGCTCGCGCTGAACCTGTATTCCCATGGCGTGGATCCCGGCCTGCACTTTGAGAACATGCCCGAGGTGGTGGAGCAATACGAGGAGGCCACTCGTATGAAGGTGTATGAGCGCCAGCCTTACGGCGGCAAGCTGGTGTTTGCGGCGTTTTCCGGCTCGCATCAGGATGCGATTGCAAAGGGCATGAAGTGGAGAGAAGAATCCGATTGCGGACGCTGGAGCGTGCCCTATCTGCTGATCGACCCCAAGGACATCGGCCGCGAATACGAGGGCGATGTGATCCGCATCAACAGCCAGTCCGGCAAGGGCGGCATCGGCTATTTGCTCGAGCAGAAATTCGGCCTCGACCTGCCGAAAAAGATGCGGGAGGACTTTGGCTACCGTGTCAAGAGCGTTTCCGACCACCAGCATAAGGAGCTGATGCCCGAGGAGATCAAGGATATTTTCGTGAAGGAATACGTCAACCTCGAGACGGCGCTTGGAACTTCCGACTACCACTTCCAGCACAACGGCAGCTTCCATGTCGCGCTGGCGCTCACGGTCCGCGGCGAACGCCGGGATGTTGTGGGCGAGGGCAACGGCCGCCTCGATGCGGTCAACGACGCTTTGCAGAAAAACCTCGGCATTTCCTATTCCAACCTCACGTATACCGAGCATGCGCTCGAGGTGGGCTCCAAATCACAGGCCGTCTCGTATATCGGCATCACGGCGCCGGGCGGCACCGTCTATTGGGGCTGCGGTATCCACAACGACATCATCAACTCCTCGATCAAGGCGCTGTTCAGCGCGGTTAACCGCATGAACGACGCGGAACACCTGTTTTAAATGATTTGGCCGCCATGTGGGCAAACACGGCGGAAGGCATACAAACAATCGCTTGGAAGCGCGTACCCGGCGCGAACGAGCGGCAAACAAGCACCGGTCCGCGCGCGCATTTTGCGCAGATTTGTGTCTGCGGCACATGCAAACTACAGTTTTGCACGGCGCGGTTGAAAAAACAGCCTGCAAAAGCGTTTACCAAGCGCTTTTGCAGGCTGTTTGTGCGTATGACAGAGCCGCTGAGGCTATTTGGGTTCATCCTCCAGGTGGATTTCAAGGCCGGGCGTGAATTTGCGGTCCATTTGGTGCCTTGCTTTGCGGGTTGCAACCGAGTCGAAGACGATTGAGAAGTCGTAGTCCTCGGGATAGAGCGCGCTTGCTGCGACCTTAAGCGTGAGGCGCTTGTAGGGGATTAGCTGCTTTTGGCCGCGTAGCTGCACGCCGATTTCACCGCGTTCGTTCGCGGTGCGGTAGACAATGCCAATCTGTTCCTGCGGATGGACCGTGACGCTGTCGCCCACCGAGAAGGCCGCGGCGCGGGCGGGCAGTTCCTTTTTCGGTCGCTGTCTCTCGATTTTTGCCGCCGGCGCCGCCGCTTCGGCTGCCGGCGCCGCGCCCTCTAGAAGCGACTTGTCGGGCGCCTGCGGCCGTGTTTCGCGCTCGCTGCAATAGGCCGCGCGCCACGCGGTTTCGAGCATCGGCGCGGGCAGGCCCAGCCGCTTGGCAATATACAGCGCGCAGCTTTCGCCGGCTTCTCCGATTTCCAGCCGGTAGAGTGGGCGCAGGCTTTCCCGGTCAAACGCCATGCGCGCATTGACCATGCCCGCGGTGCGCGCTGCATAGTCCTTGACCTCCGGATAGTGGGTGGTGGCGATGAACAGGCAATTTTTCCGGCGCAGCTCGTCGAGGATCGCGATGGCGATGCCCATGCCCTCGGCCGGGTCGGTGCCCGAGCCCAGCTCGTCGAGCAGCACGAGGCTTTCGGGGCCGGTGCGGCGCAGGATTGCAATGATATTCGTGATATGCGCCGAGAAGGTGGAGAGGTTCTCGCTGATGCTCTGCCCGTCGCCGATGTCGCAGAGGATCTCGGTGGTCAGGCAGATATCCGCGCTTTCGCAGGGGATGTGCAGCCCGCACTGGGCCATCATACAGAGCAGCCCCACGGTTTTGAGCGCGACGGTTTTGCCGCCGGTGTTGGGCCCGGTGATGACCACGCCGCGGGTTTTTCCGCCGATCTCAAATTGCAGCGGCACGCAGACGGAGCGTTCGAGCAGGGGATGGCGGCCGTTTTGTATGCGGATGCGGGCTTCGGTGTTGATCTGCGCGGGGACCGCCTCCATCTCGCGGCTGAGCTTTGCTTTGGCGAATAAATAGTCCAGCGTCTCGATGGTTTCAAAGTTCAGTTTAAACGCCGGCAGGAAGTCGCAGACCAGCGAGGAAAGGGTATAGAGAATGCGGTGGACCTCGTTTGTCTCGGCGATCTCGAGCGCCGCGCGCTTTTCCTGCAATCGCGCCGCCGCGGACGGCTCGATAAACACGGTCGAGCCTGTCGAGGATGTGCCGATGACAGCGCCCGCGACGCGCTGTTTGTATTCCTTCTTGACGGGCAGCACAAAGCGCCCATTTCGGACCGAGATAAAACTATCCGAGAAGTATTCCTTTTTGCTGCGCAGGATGGCGCCGAGCTTCTCGCGGATTTCACCGTCGGTGTTTTCCAGCTTGCGGCGGATGGTTTTCAGCTCTTTGGAGGCCTCGCTGTCCACCTGGCTGCCGCGGATGCTGCGCTCGATTTCCTCTTGTAAAAGAGGCAGCGGATCGAGCGGGGCGGCATAGCCGGCCAGCTCGCTTTGCAGGCTGTCGGCCTTTTGAAAGTAGGTTTGCAGGCGGCGGCAGGCCGAGAGGAACTGCGCGATCTGCGCAAGCTGTTCAGGCAGCAGCATGCCGCCCTTTTCGGCGAGGTCCAGATGTTCCCGCAGTCCTTTCATCGACGTCAGGGGCGGGTTGCCGCACCGGTCAAGGATCTGCCGCGCCTGTGTGGTCTCGTCTGTCGCGCGCAGCACGTCGCGCTCGCGCATATAGGGGCGCAGCTCGGATATTCGCCGTTTGGCAGCGTCTGTACAGGCGTAGCTGCGGAGGGTTTCGAGGATTGTGTGCATTTCAAGAGTGGTGATCGCGTCTATGGGAATCATCTCCAATTCTAAATTCGTTGGCGTGGCTGCCGCATCCGCGGGAGCGGGCACAAAAAAACGCCCGCAAAGCGGCTCTGCGGCAGGCAGAACTTCTTTGCGGACGCGCAAAACGCCCCGGACGGCCCCGGCATCCCCGGGGATCACCATTCACACAAACAGGTAGGGGGAACAGGCGGAACGCCCGCTGTATCCCCGGCTTTTATACAGAGGAGGCTGTTTGATGGTTGCCCGCAAAGAAAAACAGATACAGCAAACAAGGGGTAAAGCCATGCAGGCCATACCGCGCAGGAGGCTGTGTATTCTTTCTAACGGGTGAAAGCCGTGCTATACGGCTTTCACCTCTTTGCGTGCAACACTCAACAAACAAACCATCCTTTCCAAATTCCAAAAATATACGCTGCCGCGCCGGTTTTCCGGCGGGCAACGCCTATACGATACCATAGACAAGGACGGTTGTCAACCGTTTGATTTTGGTTCTGTATTTGGCATCGGTCCCTGGTGTGCAGAAAAAAATTCGGTAAATTTGTTGAAAATAACACAAAATTTCGGTGGAAATTGCCCGGGACATACAAACCAATTTATAAATATAAAAAATTTGTTGACAAAACCGCCATCGTTGCAGTATGCTAAAAGCAGAAACAAATCGCGGCGGTTTAAAGAAACAACGCTTTAAACTGCCAAAGCGAATACCGGGGAAAGGAGAGGACACACCATGGCAATGCTTCTGCTGACAGGCATCTTTTTTATATACTTTTTTAGCTTGCGCTTTAGCTTTTACTTTAGCACAGGCCGTTTTTGCTGTATAAAAAATTTGTTGCCAGATGTGGACTCGACTTTTTAAGCAAAAAAGTTGATTGGACTGTATGGTCTCTTTCTAAAGAGAACTTGGGGTCGATGCTTTTGGTAACAAAGGTATCGGCCCTTTTTTGTTGCCGGCGCCCTGCAGGCTGTGTCAACCGAAACGCGTTTTTCCCCGCGCAACCAAACGAATACAGATCAGACGATATAGGAGGAATCACCCATGATAGTCATTTTGAAAAAGCACGCCGATGAACAAAAGGTGGAAACGCTCAAACAGTGGATTGAAGGGCAGGGGCTCACGATCAGCGAGGTGAGGGGCGAACACACCACCATCCTGGGCCTGGTGGGCGACACCTCGAAAATCGACATCGACGCGGTCAAATCCCGCGAGGTGGTCGAAGAGGTCAAGCGCGTGCAGGAGCCCTATAAAAACGCCAACCGCAAATTCCATCCCGACGATACGGTCATCGACATCGGCGGTCATAAAATCGGCGGAAGCGAGTTCCATGTGATCGCGGGGCCCTGCTCGGTCGAATCGAGAGAGCAGATCATCGAAGTGGCCAAGCGCTGCAGGGCGGCGGGCGCCACGTTCCTGCGCGGCGGCGCGTTCAAGCCGCGCACCTCGCCGTATGCGTTCCAGGGCCTGCGGTTCGAGGGCATCGAGCTGCTGCTGGAGGCCAAAAAGGAAACCGGTATGCCGATTGTGACCGAGATCATGAGCGCCGCGCACCTCGATGGCTTTGCCGATGTGGATGTGATCCAGGTGGGCGCGCGCAACATGCAGAACTTCGAGCTGCTCAAGGAACTGGGACGCTGTGATAAACCGATTCTTCTCAAAAGAGGCCTTGCCAACACCATTGAGGAGTTCCTGATGAGCGCCGAATACATCATGGCGGGCGGCAAC
>CATNEU010000145.1 GCA_950097605.1 uncultured Oscillospiraceae bacterium
CACGCGTTCGAGCAGGCAAAAAACAGCAACCTGCGCGCACCCGGCACCGGACTTGGACTCGCGATCAGCAGCAACCTGGTGCATCTGATGGGTGGAGAGCTGCAAGTGGAAAGCGAACCGGACGCCGGCTCCGCGTTTTCGTTCACCCTCACACTCCCCATCTATAAAGGAAAGCTGCCCGACACCCCCCAAAACGAAAAGAAAGCCGAAGCCCTGCTGCAAGGTCTGCGCGTGCTTTTGGCGGAAGATAACGAGCTGAACGCGGAAATCGCCGTTGCGTTGCTTAAAATGCAGAAAATAGAGGTGGAACGCGCCATAAACGGTCAGCAGGCGGCGGTGCTGTTTGCGAATCGCCCGGTGGGGTACTATGACGTTGTTTTAATGGACATCAACATGCCGGTAATGGATGGGCTGGCTGCTACCCGGGCAATCCGCTCGATGAACCGGACGGACGCCCGCACCATTCCCATATTGGCGATGACGGCCAACACGTTCCAGGAAGACCGCGACATGGCAGCCAAAGCCGGTATGACCGGATTCCTCTCCAAGCCCTTTGACGTGGACCAGCTATACCAGGCGCTTCTGGATGCAGTGGAACCGGGCAAGGAAAGGCCGTTGTAAACAAGCGCATCGGCCTTGCAGGGGCCGCACGGCCTGCCGCCCATGGTCCCATCAAAGGCCCGAGGCCGTCTATTCTGTGACCCAGTCCAGCGGCAATGCCGGGCGGCTGTCCAGATATACCCGCAGTTGATGCGGGCGCTGCGTTTTCCCGTTTTACTTGAAATAAGTAGAAAACAAGCCGCTGTCCGCAAGAGAAACAAAATCGTCGTCCGCGATGATGATATGATCTATCAGCCGGATGCCGACGTATTTCAGCGCCGTTTCCATCTTCTGCGTCGTATCGATATCGGCTGAGGACGGAAGCGCAATGCCGTTTGGATGGTTGTGCGCGATGACCACGCCCGCCGCGTTGCTCAAGATCGCGGCTTCCAGCACCTTCCGGATGCTGATATTGGCGGCGTTGACGCTTCCCTCAAAAATCGCCTGCGCTTTGATGACTTTATTTTTGTTGTTCAAACAGACGATGAAAACCACTTCGTTGGGAATGCCTACATACTTGGGCAGCAAAAACTCCCCGACCATCTGGGTAGAGGTCAGGACGGTTCCCACCGAATACTTATCGTTTAAATAATACCTCGTGATTTCCGGCACCAGTTTAATCAGAAAAGCCGTATTCTCGCCAACACCGTTTATTTTGCACAGCTCCTCCATCGGGGCTTCCACGACGTTTGTGAATGTGCCGAACGTCTTGAGCAGATGATGCGCAAGCTCATTGGTGTTCTTCTGCGCAATTGCAAAAAACAGCAGGAACTCCAACGCGTTGTGCGGTTCAAAGTCCTGCAGGCCCCTCTCTTTAAATCGCTTTTTCATCCGTATCCTGTGTCCCCCATGTACATCCTTCATTGTCTCACCAAATCTCCAAGTTTTGATCTTTTTCTACATTATAATATATATTTACCAAATAGCCAAAGTATTTTTTCTTTTTCCTTTGGAAAAACTCCTGTATAATAAAAAAAGTGGCCGTTTGCGTGTACACTGTCAGCTTCATATAATGACAACAAAGCTGAAAAAGCTTATGAATTATGCAACTAGCGGTTCTTTTCAGCTTGCTGTAAAATATTCGCAGGTCATGATCCGACCAAATTCCCGCCCGATTCCCGCCCTGATTTCATAAAGGCTTGGGGCACAATATAAGAATTGATAAAGCAACTTGACAGATTTCGTATTAAAATTCAGAGAATAAGAAATATTCATATCAGATGGATAAGGCGTACTCGACAAAATTAAATTTATGAGAGAGATTAGTCATATGCGTTCTTTATTACAATCAACAAAAAACACACGTGCGTTACCGACAGGAACAATGCGATTCATTTGAGAAAACGCCCGCTATATGCGGGTTTACGGGAATTGTCAATGAAACCATCCGCCGCCTTATGACGGCCAAAATAGCAATACAGGTAATTATAATAGCCGCTGCACCCCGCGTGGATACGTGGTCAGAGGCAAAGCCTTTGGGCTATTTGTTTAAAAACTAGCGCCGGGCAGCGCATTTTAACGGAGGAATTATGAGAAGCTTTATCATTACGGAAAACGACGCGGGCCAGCGGCTGGATAAGTTTTTAAGCAAGGCTGTGAAAAAACTGCCGCCGTCCCTTTTGTATAAATATATCCGCACAAAGCGGATCAAGGTAGGCGGCAAACGGTGCGCCATCAGCACACGGCTGTGCGAAGGCGACCGCGTTGACCTATATATCAACGACGAGTTCTTTGAGGAGAAAAGCGGCGCATACCCCTTTCTCTCCGCGCCCGCAGCGCTCGACATCCTCTATGAAGACGAAAACATCCTGCTGCTCGATAAAAAGCCCGGCCTTCTGGTCCACGAGGACGACCGGGAAAAAAACGATACGTTGGTGGCCCGCATGCTGCACTATCTCTATCAAAAGGGCGAATACGACCCCACGCACGAAAATTCATTTGTGCCGTCTCTGTGCAACCGCATTGACCGGAACACCGGCGGCATCGTGATGGCTGCCAAAAATGCGGCGACGCTGCGTGTGCTCAACCAAAAGATCAAAGACCGCGAACTGCAAAAACGGTATCTTTGCATTGTCAACGGCGTACCGCCTAAAAAAGAGGACACCCTCACGGCATACCTCGAAAAGGACACCAATAAAAAGCAGGTGTTTATCAAAGACCGCCGGACGCCCGGCGCAAAGACCATCCGCACCCGGTATACCGTTCTGAAAACCAACGGGCGGTACAGCCTGCTGGAAATCGACCTGCTCACCGGCCGCACCCACCAGATCCGCGCGCACATGGCGCACATCGGATGCCCGCTGGCAGGCGATGGGAAATACGGTTCCAACGCACTCAACCGCGGCAGCGGATTTCGATACCAGGCGCTTTATTCCTATCAACTGACCTTCCGGTTTACCACCGACGCCGCCCATTTGGGCTATCTGAACGGCCGGACCTTCACCGTGCCCAAGGTTTGGTTTGCGGATATGGTGTAGTCCCGCTACGCAGGCACGTGCAAACCAAGCAGCCCGGAACAGAGCAACATCTGTCCCGGGCTGTTTTGGCCACAGAGGCGCTGGCTATGGATTGGCCCATACACAGAACCATGCAGCCAGCTCTATTTCTTTTTGACCGGCACGCCCACTTTTTTGCAGACCTGCATCGGGCAGGCTTCGCATTCCGGCGACCTGGCTTTGCAGACGTCCCTTCCGAACAGCACCAGCCGGTGACAGAAATCGCTCGATTCCTCCGGCGGGAGGATCTCCCAAAGCTGCATCTCCACTTTTTTGGGGTCCTTGCCTTCGGTCAGACCGATCCGCCCGCAGATACGAATACAGTGGGTATCTGTGACAACCGCCGGTTTTCCATAGATATCGCCCACAATCAGGTTGGCTGTTTTGCGGCCGATACCCGGCAGGCGGGTCAGTTCCTCCACCGTATCGGGTAGCACGCCGCCGTACACATCCAGCAGCATCCGGCACATGTCGATGATATCTTTGGATTTGACCTTGTAAAACCCACAGGGACGAACGATTTCTTCCACCTCGGCAAGCTCGGCGTTTGCAAAATCCTCCAAGGAACGGTACTTTGCAAACAGGTCCTTTGTCACGATGTTTACACGCGCGTCGGTGCACTGTGCGCTGAGCCGCGTGGAAATCAAAAGCTCATACGGTCTTTCGTATTGCAGAGAACAGATTGCATCCGGATAGCGCGCTTTGAGCGTTTCCACCGCGGCCAGCGCCCTTTGTTTTTTCGTCATCCCACATTACCCCCTGTATTGTGTATCCGCCCGGTTTCCGGCAGGCAGTGAAAAGGCCGGGACTGCTTTTCACAAAAAGCGGCTCCGACCTTTTTAAGCAGCCTTATCCGGCCGTGCTTTCCATATGATTAATAGTTCTGGGATCTGAGCTGGAAATATGCCTTCGGATGCGCGCAGACCGGGCAGACTTCCGGCGCGCTCTGGCCATAGTGGATATGGCCGCAGTTGAGGCAGATCCAGTATTCCTTCTCTTCCCGTTTGAAGACTCTGTCGTTTT
Organism: uncultured Oscillospiraceae bacterium; assembly: GCA_950097605.1. GTDB lineage: Bacteria > Bacillota > Clostridia > Oscillospirales > Ruminococcaceae > CATNEU01. Next base: position 4,119 of record CATNEU010000145.1, read on the forward strand.
TAATGTTGGCAAGCAGCGCGCGGTATCTCTCCTCGTGCTCTTTTTCGATTGCGGCAACCGCCTCAAACAGATAGGCGATCTTGTCAAAGCCCTCTTCCTTTGCATCCTTTGCAAAGTTTGCATACATATCGGTCCACTCGTAGTTTTCGCCGGCGGCGGCGTCCTCGAGATTTTCCGCAGTCGAGCCAATGCCGTCGTGCAGCAGCTTGAACCAAATCTTTGCGTGTTCTTTTTCGTTGTTTGCGGTCTCCTCGAAGAGTGCGGCAATCTGGTTCATGCCGTCTTTTTTGGCCTGAGAAGCATAGTATGTATACTTATTTCTGGCCTGGGATTCACCTGCAAATGCCGTCATCAGGTTCGCCTCTGTTTTTGTTCCTTTTAAATTCATCATCAAACACTCCTTTAAGTATAGTTGTATTGTATATGGGTTGGATAAACGAAACACATTTGCCCGAAGGCTTGAAAGGGAAATTCATCCACAAGCCCCTGCGTATATAGTAGCATGGCACGCCAAAATTTGCAAAGGCCAGTCTATGAACTTTTTGGGGATTGTGCGGGAGATTTTGCGTTTTGACACGCACCGCAGTTTTTACACAGACCCCGGAAGAGGATTTCGTGTCCCGAAACCGCACAACCGGTTTCTTCAGCGGCCATCTGGTTGAGCGAGGCAAGGGGCGGCATAAAGACATCGAACACTCTGCCGCACTCCTCACAGA
>CATNEU010000146.1 GCA_950097605.1 uncultured Oscillospiraceae bacterium
GCCGTCGCCCAGCTCGGGGTTATATGCGGTAAACGCGCCCGCATGGCCCGGCATATCGAACTCCGGCGTGATGATAACGCCCTGCTTGAGGCTGTCCTTGGTGAAGGTGCGGAACTCGTCTTTGGTGTATGCACCGTCCTTGGAGGTAAGCCCCGGATAGGTCTCGCACTCGATGCGGAACGCCGCAGCGGTCTCGCCGCCCGTATCGTTCAAGTGGATCTGCAGGTTGTTCATTTTGTACCACGACATGGTTTTCATGACGTTGTACAGATAATCCATCGGGAAGAACTTGCGGGAGACGTCGAGCATAAAGCCGCGGAACTCATAGCGCGGATAGTCGCGCGCAACGCCCTTGGGGATGCTCATGGTGTCCGCATTTTGTTTGAGAATCTGCAGCACGCTGCGGGTGCCCCAATAAGCGCCCTGATAAGCCGCCGCGCGGATGGTCAGCGTGTCCTCAATCTCCAGCCAGTTGCCCTCTTCCCCGATGTGCTTGTCGGCGTCCAGCGTGATGAATACATCGCCTGTCTCCGGCGCATCCGCAAACACCGCTTCGACAGGGCGGCCGACGATCTCGGTGAAATCGCTTTGCAGAAGCGGCTGCATCGGGGCCAGCTCGGCCTCATAAGCGCTGTCGAGCACAACCCGCGCGTTTTGTCCGAACACATAGCTGCCAACGCCGCCATGCCACTCGCGCAGTGCAGGCGCTACTAAAGGCTTGGCGTTTTCGCCCTCGTCGGCATACCGGCCCTTCACGGTTACATAGCGGTCGCCTTCGGTGTAGACCTCTTCGCCGGTTTGCAGGTCGGTGCCTTTGATCATGATGTTGACTTGCATATCGGACAACGGCCGGGTGATTGTGCCGTCGGGCGCGATGACCTGTTCGTTGTCGGAGCCGTAAATTTCAAACTTGAACCCCTCTTTTTCCGGAAGCGCAAGAACGGTGTCCCCGTCGCCAACCTCCAGTTTTATGGAGTCCATAAGCTTTTCGAGCTCGGTTTTGATGATGTTATAAATTTCAAACTCATAGATCGAGAACCCCCAGGTTCCTTCGCGCAAAATGCCCTGCATTTTGACATAACGCGCAGTGATGGGCTGTTCAAAGTCTATTGTGTTTTGGGCTTTTTCGTTTTCCTTGTCTACAAATTCCGTGTAGATGTCCTGCCAGTTCTCCGCATCGTTCGAGGCCTGCAGCCGAAAATGCACAGCGCGCTGCTGCCAACTGAACTTGACGCGGTTGAAGGTGGTGGGCTCGCCTAAATCAATATAGCACCAGGCGTCGTCCGAGGTGTTGGAAGACCAGCGGGTCGCCGCTTTTCCGTCCACCATCAGGTCGGGCGTGAACCGTCCGTCGTCCACTTCGTTGCCCGATGCCACAACGGTTTTGTTCAGCGCGAGATTTTCCCTTCCCAACGCCTGCTGCGCGGCCTGCACCGCCTCCGCTGGAAAGAGGGAAACCGCCATCATCAGACAGATGACCAGACTGACCATCCGCTGAAGGGCCGTCTTGGTTTTCATTCAATTACACTCCTTTCATTTTCCAGTTTGCGCCGGATACCGCTGCAAGCTGCAGAAATAGGAGGAACGCCGAATTAACCGGCGTCTTCCACGGCTTACAGCCCGTTCCGACTGTCTTTCCGGGCGGCCGGGCGGCGCATAGCAACCGCGGCGGCTACCCCCAGGATATTATAGTATACCAATAAAAAGCTGCCCGCTGCCGATCCGTTTGCCTCCCTTCTCTCTTTATAAAATATGAGCCGCTTCTTATTTAACAATGAAAAAAGGCCACAAAATGCCCTCTGTGCATTCCATGGCTTTTGCTCTTTACAGATCACAACACCATACCATTTCATTCTATTTCTGTTCTCAATATACCCCTTAAAATGTTCAAATGTCAAGGAACACACGCCAAAAAAGTGGCCAAATAATCCCGGTATGAATTGTATAAATTCACATATCCATACATATTTTTAGGGAATAAAACACAAAATGTATAGTTTCCTATAAACATGCGCAGAATTTGACCGGGGATCCCCGGCAATGCCTATACAAAGGCTTTGGCACTTTGTACCCCGCCAACGCCGGCTTGGCGTTTTGCAGCCTGTATCCACTTAAAAAACAGCACCCCAATACCAGCCGCAGCCGGTCCTTTGCATAAAAAGGAAACGCAGTGAGTTCCCAAATATTTTCCGTAATCTGCATGACTTTTGTGTTTGAAAATATGTCTTTTTGTGTTATAATCATTCTATATTACGTGCACTGGGACATTGTGTCCAAACTTTACTCGTCTGGACCGTTCCCCAAGAGAACGTCGTATAGCATTTTATAGAATACAGGAGGTTGAAACTGTCATGAAAAAACTTCTCTCTGCCGTCTGTGCGGTTATCCTTGCGGTCGTGCTGGCTGCGCCTGCATTCGCCGCATCGGTCACCAAATCCGACATTATCGCGGAACTCAAAGCCGGTGTCACGGTTGGTAACAGCGTGAAACAGATCCCGGACAAGTTCATCAAGCTTGCCTCGGATTTTCTCAACGCCAACGACCTCACCGATGAAGAACTCTCATTTGCGATGTCCGAGCTCAAAAGCGCGCGGGAAATCTGGGCGGCTACCGGCCAGACCGAGTTTAAAGACATCCCGGCCAACATCCGCACCCAGCTCATCAACAAAGCGATCGCAGCGGCCTCCAAAGTCGGCGCAACGCTGACCTTTGACGGCAAGACCATTAAGGTTGTCGACCGCAGCGGCCGCACCTACACGATCCTCGCCAAAGACAACCCGATCAAGGACACCGGCGCTGAAATGGACTATACCATGCCGGTTCTGCTTTCGGCTGCCGTCGTCGCGGCCCTTGGCGGCGCCTATGTGTTTGCACGCAAGAAACAACTGTTCACAGGTTGCTAGTATGAAGCGAGGCTTGTCAAAAAAGCCCGGAAAAGGCGGCAGGGCGGGGTTTATTCTCTTCCCCGCCGTCTTTTTTTTATTGGGCTCTCTGATTGTACTGGGCGTCACCAGCCCTTTTTTACAGACCTTTGGCAACGTATTGGACATCGCCTTTCTGCAGGAGTCCCCCGATTTTGACAAGGAGGCCGCCAATATCTACCGGCACGACGCCTCGCGTCCGGACGGCAACGAGGTGATCCACGTGGACAGCGCCGACATGCCCGCCGAGGGCGAGCAGTTCGGCAAAATCGTAATCGGCTCCGCGCAGATCGACGCGCCGCTTTTTTATGGGGACGGCGCAAAGGAACTGCGGCGCGGCGTGGGCTGCTATACGGGCACCTACCTGCCCGGCGCAGGCCGCACGGTGCTGTTGGCCGGGCACAACCACACGTTTTTCAAAACGCTGGGCCAGGCAAAAGAAGGAGACCAGGTGCAAATCAGCACCAGCTACGGTGAGTACGTCTATGAGATCACCGGCACCCGCGTGGCGTATGCAACCGATACGACGGCTTACGACTTGACAAGAGAGGAAGAAAACCTGATTCTCTATACCTGTTATCCGTTCGGCTCGGTCGGTTTAACGCCCGAGCGCTTGTTTGTCTATGCCAAATATGTGTCCGGTCCGCGTTTGGACTGGGACTATGACTGATGGAGGTGAACCAGATGGATCAATCCAGGCCGGCGCAGCCGGAAACGGCGCGCAAACGGATCTCTCTGCTGCTTTCCTTTTTGCTGTCCCTGTTCGCCTCCATGCTGGCGCTGCTGCTCGTTTTACAGTGCACGCTGCTAAACGAGGGATTTCTGCGCGCGCGCATGCAAGAAAGCCAATATGCCACCCATCTGCTGGAGACGCTTGATATGGAGCTCGCCTCCTATGGGGACGCAAGCGGCTTCGACGAGGCGTTTTTCACCTCGGTTGTAAGCCCCGAGCGGGTGCAGAACGACCTGAACCAAGAGGTTGCGCGCCTCTACGGAAACACAAGCGCACAGGTGGACACCGCCGGGTTTGAAACGCATCTCTATGACAAGCTGTTGGAGAATATCAGGGCCCGCGGGCTGGAGGCCGACGAGCAGACCACAAGCGCCCTGCAGTACCTCGCGCAGTCGTGCGCGGGTGTATATGAAAGCACGGTGGGATTACCCCTGCTTTCGACGCTTACCCCGCTGCTGCACAAACTGCAGACGGTTTCGCTGATTGGACTGGGCGCCGCCCTGCTGCTTCTGGCCATAACCGTTGTTTTAATCATGCGCATCAACCCCTCGCGCAGGCGGCGGCTGCGTTACCTGCTCTATGCGGACGGCGGCGCAATGCTCATGCTGCTGGTGCCCGCGCTGGTTATCCTGTTCTCAGGAAAAATTGAACGTGTCGGCATTCTTAACAAAGCGCTCTATGGCCTGGTGACCGCCTATGCGGGTCATACCGTCCTCTATCTGCTGGCGGCGGCCGCGGCGTTTGCACTGCTTTGGATCGGCCTGTTTCTTTTGCGCCGGCACTACTTCAAAAAAGCCATAGAGGCGCATGAACGCCACAAAGAACACAAAAGACGCCGCGAAGAAGTGCACCGTTCCCTACAGGGAAAACCATTTTAGCGCAGCAAACCGCATAGAAAGCCCCTGGGAGTGCATCCCAGGGGCTTTCTGCATTGTACGTTCCAGCCGATCAAAGCGTATGCATTCGCAATCCTTTACACGTTACGGTTTGGAAATCGTTACGGTGAACACTTCGGAGACGTTGCCGAGCAGATCCACCGCCTTGACCGTATAGGTCCCCGACGCTTTGAGCTTCACAAAGTTCGCTCTCGCCGTCGGCTCCCCATCGTTGACGATGAAATACGAGGCCTTGCTGGTTTTCACGGTCACGTTCTGTTTCACCGTCGCGCCGTTTTCCA
>CATNEU010000147.1 GCA_950097605.1 uncultured Oscillospiraceae bacterium
CACACGGCGAGACAGGGCCACAGGCGCCCCCCGCGCAGCCCGGCCAGGACCCGCTTTCCCGCAAATACGGCAGACAGCGCAAACGCCAGCAAAAAGCGCAGCGCCAGACAGGTAAACGGCGGAATCAGCGATGCGCCGATTTTGGTTACGGGGTTGCCAATCCCCCACAACACACATTCGAGCAGCACAAAACCGCCATAAAACCATGATTTTTGAGTTGCCTGCAATGGTATTACGTCCTCTCTGTATCGTCTTGCGGCAGCCCCACAACGCCGTTTGCGTCAATAGAGATTGTCCGGCCCGAGCTTTTCGCGCCACAGCGCGGCCAAAACCGCCAGATCCTCTGCAAACTCCTGCGGCGTCTGGGCATCCTTTTTCTCGATTTCTTCAAGAATCTCAAACGTGAACGCCTCGGGGCCATATTGCGCCCAATCGGTATGCAGCCGCGCTTTGGTGCAAGTGTTCATCCGCTGGCTGAACACAAAGCGGTTTTGCGCGCCTGCAAGATCGGTTTCGGCGTCGACAAACTGCCGGCCCGTTGCCGTATTGCGAATTCGATAGGCCCCGCCGGTGATTTTGCGGTCCCGATAGGACTGGAGCAGCTCTTTGCGGCGCTGTTTGTCCATCAATACCCCATCTCCTTCAAAATGCGGGAGAGCACGGCAAACCGTTCGCCGAGCATTTCATCGTCCTCCGCGAGCGCGTCGCGGAACAGCCGGATATCCTCGTCGATATGGTCGTTGCCGGTGCAGACCTCAACGGTCATGGCGTCTCCCTGCAGCCCAACACGATCAATCATGGGATTTTTCTCATCATAGAGCTTGGGATGACGGTAGGCCTCCCGGAAATACTGCTGCGCCCGGCAGACCAGAATTGCCAAATCCAGCACGCGGTGCAGCGGCAATTCCTCCGACTGGCGGGACCATTTTTCGCCGGTATACCGCCAGACCTTTGCGGAGATATCCACGCGGCCGCGGTCGTTCCACTGTGCAAGGCCGAGCGATAGGCCCTTTGCATCGGTTTCGTAGGCGCGCCTGCCGTCGATGTTCTCGTAGTTTTCGGATACGATGACCGGCTTGTGCTTGAGCGAGGTTGGAATCTTCATGGGTATTGCCTCCTTTCGGCCCGAAGACACAGGTGCTGTCTCCGAACCATATTTACTAATTTACTAAATTACTTACGCAGTTAGTATATTCTGTTTTTTTGGTTCTGTCAAGGAGTGTTTTTATTTTTATCGTCTTTTCCAATTGATTTTTGATCCATCTATCCTTTTGTTTGTCGCGCAGGCGTGCTGTGGACCCACAGCACCCCCGAGTAAAAATAGGATATAAAAAAAGAAGGGCGATTTTCTCGCCCTTCTTTTTTTATATCCTGTTTTTAAGCGGTTTCAATGCTGTCGTCCGCCTGCAAGCGCAACTTCTTGACAGCGTCCTCCCGCATTTTATATTTGAGTATTTTTCCCGCGGCATTCATTGGGAAGCCGTCCACGAAGTCCACATAGCGCGGGGTTTTGTGCTTGGCCATATGGGAGGCAACATACTCCTTGAGCTCGGCCTCGGTCAACTCTTCACCGGCTTTGAGCACCACGCAGGCCATGATTTCCTCGCCATACTGTTTGTCCGGCACGCCGATGACCTGCACATCCAAAACCTTCGGATGGGTATAGATAAAGTCCTCGATCTCCTTGGGATAGATGTTTTCGCCGCCGCGGATAATCATGTCTTTGATACGGCCGGTGATCTTGTAGTTTCCGTCCGCGTCGCGGCGGGCCAAATCGCCCGTGTGCAACCAGCCGTCCGCGTCGATCGCGGCTGCCGTCGCGTTGGGCATCTTATAATAGCCCTTCATGATGTTATAGCCCCTTGCAACAAATTCACCGTCCACATCGTCGGGCAGGTCCTCGCCGGTCTCGGTGGTCGCCGTATCGTTATACACGCCGAACATCGCGCCGCCGACCGTATGGACACGGGCCTCCAGCGAATCGGTCGTCTTGCTCATCGTGCAGCCCGGCGAGGCCTCGGTTTGCCCATAGGTGATGCAGATTTCATCCATGTGCATTTTCTCAATTACATCCTGCATTACCTTAATTGGGCAGGGACTGCCCGCCATGATGCCGGTGCGCATATGGCTGAAATCGGTCTTCGGAAAGTTTTCATGTTCCAGCATCGCGATGAACATGGTGGGCACGCCGTGGAACGCGGTGATCTGCTCGCGGTTGATGCAGTCGAGCCCCTTGCGCGGCGAAAACGCCGTGATTGGACACATGGTGGTGCCGTGGGTCATGGAGGCGGTCATCGCGAGCACCATGCCGAAGCAGTGGAACATCGGCACCTGAATCATCATCCGGTCGGCGGTTGAAAGGTCCATGCAGTCGCCGATGGCCTTGCCGTTGTTGACAACGTTGTAGTGCGTGAGCATAACGCCCTTGGGGAATCCGGTGGTGCCCGAGGTGTACTGCATGTTGCACACGTCGTGCTTGTTGATCATCGCGGCGCGGCGGTAAACGCGTTCCACCGGCACCGCTTCGGCAAGCGCCAGCGCCTCGTTCCAAGTATAGCAGCCCTTCTGGCTGGAGTCCACCGTGACGATGTTGCGCAAAAACGGCAGCCGGCGCAGGTGCAGCGGCTTGCCCTTTTCCGCCGTTTCCAGCTCGGGGCAGAGTTCTTTGATGATACCCACATAGTCCGAATCCTTATAGCCGTCGATCATCACAAGGGTGTGGGTATCCGACTGGCGCAGCAGGTATTCGGCTTCATGGATCTTATACGCCGAGTTGACCGTGACGAGCACCGCACCGATTTTGGTCGTCGCCCAGAAGGTGATATACCATTGCGGCACGTTGGTCGCCCAGATCGCGACATGGTCGCCGGTTTTAACGCCCATCGCAATCAGCGCGCGCGCAAAGTTGTCCACATCGTCGCGGAACTCCGAATAGGTGCGGGTATAGTCGAGCTCTGTATAGCGGAACGCATATTGGTCCGGAAACTCCTCGACCATCCGGTCGAGCACCTGTGGGAAGGTCAGGTCGATCAGGTGCTCTTTGGGCCAGACATATTTGCCGGTCCCGCGGTTGTTGTCCTGCAAGTGCGGGCGCATGTTTCCGCCCTCTATGTATTGCTCCATGAAATTGGCAAACTGCGGAAAGACAATGCCGGGATTTTCAAGGTCGGGCGCATAGCGCTTCACCCACTCAATCGTAACGTAGCCCTCGAAGTTGATCGAGCGCAGCGCGCGCACGATCGCATCCACCGGCAGGTCGCCCTCGCCCATCATGCGGTAGCGCACCTTGCCGTTTTCCAGCACGGAATCTTTAATGTGGGTGTGCTTGATATAGGCGCCGAGGTTCTGCACCGTCTGCTCCGGGCTTTCCCCTCCAAAGCGGTAGGGATGGTGGATGTCCCAGAGCGCGGCAACATGGTCGCTGCACACCTGGTTGAGCAGCTCGCGCAGGCGCGCCGTATCGGTATAGACGCCGTTGGTTTCCACCAGCAGCGTCACGTTTTTTTCCTCGGCATAGGGCGCCAGCCTTTTCAGCGCGGCCAGAACGGCCGCATCGTCCACCTCGTCCACCGGCGCGGCGGTCAGGTCGCCGAGCACGCGGATATACGGGGTTCCCAGCCGGGCGGCCAGATCAATATACTGCCGGATCTCCCCAATTGTTTCCTCGATGCGGTCGGTAAACCGCAGCGCGCAGCCGGAGGACAGGCAGGGGATTTCCAGCCGCAGCTTTTGCAGCAGCTTTGTCGTCTCCTCCAGATTTTCGGCCAGGAACGGCTTGGCCTTCACGGCGAAAATTTCCTCGCCGAGGCCGCGGATCTCAATGCCGCGGAAGCCAAAGTCCTTCGCCATGGAATAGATATCCGGCCAGTCAAAGTCCGGACAACCGATTGTGGAAAATGCAAGTTTCATATTCCTTCTCCTTCCAGTTAAACCCTGTTCTCTCTATCAGAACAAACAACGCGCCTGCTCCCGCCGGCTCGCGGGAGACAAAAGCGCACCGGCAGCGGGCAGACGCGCCCTGCTGCCGCATTGCAAACAAATGCTTTCATAAGAAACTGTATGCACGCCGCCGGGGGACCCTGGGCCGGGCGCGCAAAACCGCTGTTTTAAGGCATCGCGGGCGGCCTGTTTTTTCCGCCCGCATCATGCTTATATTTAAAATTATACCATATTCTCCTTGCCGCGTAAATCTGTTTGCAGCATACCGGCGGCATTTTATTCAACCCTTCTAAAACTTCTAGCTGTTTCCTATGAGATCGAACAGCCAGCATCGTTTGGATTGGGCAGATTGCACCACTCCGCCGGACACTCGCCCAGGGATGGTTGTTCAGCTTTTCATCCCAAGGTGCATCAAAATCCAAATTCAAATAGTTTTTAAAATAATTTAATTTGTATTCATATATCTTTAACCACTCCTGGTGTATACTCTATCTTAGCACTCGCACTGAATAAGTGCTAATTTTCAACAAGGGGAGACGACCAATGCCAAAAAAACAGTTTAAGGCGGAATCCAAACGCCTGTTGGACCTGATGATTCATTCGATATACACCAACCGTGAAATTTTTCTGCGCGAGCTGATCTCCAATGCGAGCGACGCAGTGGACAAGCTTTGCTACCTCTCGCTGACGGATGAAAACGTGGGTATGAGCCGCGGCGACTTTGTGATCCGCATTCAGCCGGACAAGGAGGCGCGCACGCTGACGGTCTCCGACAACGGCGTCGGCATGGACAAGCAGTCGCTGGAGGACAACCTCGGCGTGATCGCAAAAAGCGGCTCGCTGCAGTTTAAGCAGGAGATGGC
>CATNEU010000148.1 GCA_950097605.1 uncultured Oscillospiraceae bacterium
ACCACCAGCAGGCGCACCTGCCGGTTGGGCACATAGTCGTTTATGATATTGCGGGTGATCATCGGATAAAACAGGTCGCAGACCGCGACGATCAGCGCACAGAGCATGTCCAGCGCAAACAGCTTGCGGTGCGGCTTATAGTAGGCGATAAATCTTCGGATCACATGCATTCCCTCCTCTGCGCGCGGTTACTCCTTTTTTTCGCGGCGGGAGGGCGCGCCTTTTCTCTGCTGCGGATACTTCTTGGCCGGTTTTTTCTTGCGCACCGAATAGCCGAACTTGCCGATCCGGCGGCCCAGCTCGTAGTATTCCCCGTGCGCATAGGCCGTGAGCGCCGCGCGGTGCAGGCAGAGTTTGCCCTCCTTGTCGATCAACTGCTCGTCCACATGGACGGCAAGGATTTTTGCGAGAAACATGTCGTGCGAGCCCAGGTGGATCACCTGCTCCACCCGGCACTCGATGTTCAGAGGGCTTTCCGCGATCATCGGCGCGCGCACGACGCCGGCTTTCTCGGGCGTAAGCTTCATCTCCTTAAATTTGTCGATGCGCGCACCGGTGCGCGCGCCGCAAAAATCCGCCGCGCGCGTGAGCCCCGCCGTTGTGAGGTTGATCACAAAATCCCCCGTGCGCTTGATGATGTCGTACGAGTACCGTTCGGGGCGCACCGAAATATAGGTCATGGCCGGGTCGGAGTTGACGATGCCCGTCCAGGCAACCGTGATGATGTTGGGCTGATCCATGGTCCCACAGGACACCATGACCGGCGGAACCGGCGCCAGCAGCGTTGCTGGCTTCCAAACTTGTTTGCTCATAGTATTGCGTCTCCTTTTCGTTTCTGCTACATATTGTACCATTCTTACGGCGATTTTACCAGAAGTGCGGCGGATTTTGATTTTGGTTCGATACATACGCAGGGCATAAAAGAGAGCCGCCGGCAGGTGAAAAGGCCGCGGGGAGAGACCCCGCGGCCTTTTGAGGTGCCGGTGTGGTTGTGGTGCAGCATCTTTGGCTCAATAAAAAACAAAAACGGATGATTCATAAAAGGTCTTATCGACGCGCTTGGTCTTTACAGACACTTTTTGGACGTCTTGGACAAGTTCTTTGTCCAGTCGAACGAGGGCAACTTGATAACACATTTGCTCCCCTCCTCCTTGCTCCGGGTCTTGCACTAACTCAGCCTGTACTATAAGTGCTCCTCGGTCAGCAGAAATCTTTTTCACTTGATATTCATAATCCTTTATTTGAGGGACAGTTTTAATAACCAATAAGTACACATTGTTTTTAAACTTCTTCTCCTTCACCTTAGGCAGCTTCACTACGTTTTTTGTTTGCAGCTCATCTCGCGTGTTTTGAAAGCTTTCATAATCGTGGATAAGCATATGGCGGGTACCATGTTCCCCGCTGTCTTGTAAACCACTCAATTTCGGATCCAGTCCCGTGTTGATGTCACACAGCTGCTCAAATGGTTTGTCCTCCCCGCCGCATCCGGTGAATAAAAAGAGTAAGCTAAGGAGTAGGGTTAGTAATCTTATCCCCTTTTTATACATAGCAATTTTCCATCTTTCTCTCAATCGTTTTTATACTTGTATACAACCATTAATACCAAGCGAGACCATAATAGGCTGGCGCCGTATAGGTGGTCATGGTCCGCTGCAAAACCACCTTGTATTCTCCGACGGTGGGTTGTTTGATATATACCATTTCTGCGGAACTGTTGGAAAGCACAGACCGTCCCTGGAACGCCATGTTGTACGCCTTATACACATACATGTCCAGATTGATAATAGGGGTATCAGTGGCATTGCCGCTCTCATGTCCATTCAGATAGCCGATATTGCGCGCCCATGAGCAGCCTATATTTAGGGAATTTGCACTGAGCACTGGAACGGTCGTGGTGAGGCTCGCGTCTGAAAAATAGCCATACTTATAGCGGCCCCTCGTCAAAATTTCTATTGCTCTTCTCGCGTTAATCACACCCGCGCCTTCTCTTGGCGTCAGTCCATTCTCCATAGTTTCTGCTGTCACCTTCCGGTCGCAGCTCGCTGTTAAAACAGCCTTCACAAGCCAGGGCCTCTGTTTGCAAATTGGTTTGCATTGCTGCATTTGCGCAATTACGCCTGTGACCACCGGGGCAGCATAGCTTGTCCCAACCTTTCCATAAACGTTACAAGGAGCCATGACATCCGGTTTAGCACAGCCTGCGTTACCACCATTGCCTGAACTGGATTCTGGCAAAACCCTATCATCGGACAAATTTGTTCCTGTATCATTGTCCAAGATACCTCCAACCGTCACAACATTGTATGCCAGACCCGGATCTGTCACGTTGCCACCATCATCCATATCACCATACGTATTTCCCGCCGATTTTACTACACTGATTTCATGTTGAGTACATATATGATCCAGCCAGCGTTCTCTAGCGGAATACCAATTCGTGCAATCTTTTCCTCGTGGGTAGCCCAAACTCATATTAATAACCGACACTCCATAATCTGCCAGCAACTCAAATTGTCTGTAAAAGCCCGCAGCATCAGTATTTCCATATATCGTCACCGCGTATATATGTGCATTAGGAACTGCATTTAGTATTGTACAAGCAACATTTGTTGCATGCTGATCTCCGGCTGGCTCCAATCTTCCAACTCCGGCGTGCGTTACTTTTCCTTTTGTTACCGAATAGGTATTGGAAGGCCAATACTCATCAAACATACCAATTTTTATGCCATTACCTTTATATCCCAGCGTATCGCGTGTATAATCTGACCCCACCGTTTGCAGTACCGATGTACTGCTTTCATTTTTCCACTCCAACTCTTCATATAGATCCACCAAATCCACCGCCGGATTCTGCGCAACCTGCGCGATTTCCGCCGGGGTCAGCTTCACAATATTCATTGGGGTATACTGGCTCGTGAAAAGCACATCCTCCTCCGGGATGTCCAGTTTTTGCAATTGCCGGGGGGTGCTTTCCTGATAGGCCTCTTTCATCAAGCTTCTCTTTGTAGCCGTATAGGTGTCCACAGCTTTTCTCTCTTTTTCCCGCAGCGGCTCGGTGCGCTCTTTGTGTTCCTCCAGAATGCGTTGTGTTTCCTCTTCGCTGCAGGTTTCCAGGCTTTTGCTTTCCAGCAACGGGATTTGCTGCTCCAGGGTATCCTTTGAAAGTCCGGTCCGCATTTCCACCGCCGCCTCTACGGAAGATGTGTCAATGTCCCGCACCCAGACATGCACCGTGATCTTTTCCGAATCGCTTGCTGTCTGCATTGCCTCCAGCAACGCAGGGGACACTTTTTCTTTCCAGGCCTCTTCCGCTTTGTTCACGCCATCCGCCACGGAAAACATCAGTTGTACACTGACAACAAGCATTGTAAAAAAGCTGATGAATCGGACCATTCGTTTTTTTAACATTTCGATAACACTCCTTTTTTTGTATCAAAACCCATTTTGCACCGTATAATCCTGTACCTGTATTGTACCACTCCTCCTATTGGAAATCTATTTACAACTTTACTACATATTGATATCAATTTTTGCGTAATATTCCAAATTAGCACACTTTTCAACATTTATTTATGTCGCAAATGCTTGTTTTGATAGAGCGGTCCTCCCTGCAAACGGATGCGGACACGCAAAAAGGGCCGCATACATAAACTGTATGCGGCCCTTTTCCTGTTACTCCCTATTCCTCCGCCTTCACACGGCCTTTCAGCCCGTCCGCTTTCGCGGTGCGGCGGCTGCACGGGAGGCGCTGCGTTTATTTGGGAATATGCCTCTATCTTCTGATTTCAAACTTGATCGTGTTGGACTCGTTGCCGGCTTTGTCAACCGCCTTGACTTCATAGACGCCCGGTTCCAGGAACTTGCAGCGGTACTCGTTTTCCGCCGCCAGCTCTCCGTTTACATAGTAGTCCACTCTCTCGTCCGCCGTCACGGCTACGTTGTATCTCGTCACACCATTCAAGATGAAGAAGTTGGTGCTCAGAACCGGCGCGTCCTGGTCGATTGTGAATACAAACACGCCCGAATAGTTGCCCGCTCTGTCATAGGCTTTGACAACATGGCGTCCCGAACCGCTCACGGCGAGCTCTTTGGAATAGCCTTCGATGGCTACGCCGTCGAGCTCGAACCGCACGTCTTCGTCGGCCCGCACGATCACATCCTGGTTCGTCATGCCGTTTGCCTCAACCTGCTCGGACGAGAGCACCGGACGTTCTTTGTCAATCGTAAAGGTCAGTGTATTGGATATGCAGCCCTCTGCGTCGGTTGCAAAGACGGTGTAGAAACCGGCGTCGCCCAGCGCGAGGTTTGCGCCCTTGCGCGGCAGCTCCACGCCGTTGACGTTCCAGGTGACAACCTTATCCGCTGTGAGGCGGACGCCGCCGCGCCAGAAACCGCCGTCTTCGATGCCGCTGATTATCGGCGCGCCTTCTACCGGTTTGGTTTCGAGCGCGTCGATGGCTGCGCGCAACGCGTCTTTCGCCGCGTCCACTTCCGCCTGTGTTGCGGACTTGTTCTCAAATGCGTCCACTGCTTCGGTGAACTTCATCTGCATCGCGGCCCAGCTCTCCGCCGTGTAGTCGTTCTCGTCCAGGCCGTTCGCCTCGGCAATTACGGCCTCGAGCGCCGTTTTGTCCACAGGCTCCGGTTTGGTTTCGAGCGCGTCGATGGCTGCACGCAGCGCGTCCTTCGCCGCGTCCACTTCCGCCTGTGTTGCGGACTCGTTCTCAAATGCGTCCACTGCTTCGGTGAACTTCATCTGCATCGCGGCCCAGCTCTCCGCCGTGTAGTCGTTCTCGTCCA
>CATNEU010000149.1 GCA_950097605.1 uncultured Oscillospiraceae bacterium
GATCACATGCGCGAAGTGGTAGGTGGGGATGCCGTCGGACTTGAGCAGTACCACGTCCTGGTCGTTCTCCGGCATTTCCATTTTGCCCTTTATGCAGTCGTCATGCCGGATGTAGCGGCTCGGGTCCCCCGGGGATTTAAAGCGCAGCACAAACGGTTTGCCCGCGTCGAGCTGCTTTTGAATCTCCTCGAGCGGCATATCGCGGTGCGCGGCCCATTTGCCGTAATAGCCGAAATTGGCCTTCTCGGCCTCCTGCTGCCGGCGCATCTCGGCCAGCTCCTCCTCGGTGCAGAAGCACGGATAGGCCTTGCCCTCTCTGACGAGCTGCTTTGCGTAGGTCTGGTAAATCTCCGCGCGCTGGCGCTGGCGGTAGGGGCCGTAGGCGCCATTGTCGCCGTCTATCGTGGCGCCCTCGTCAAACCGCAGGCCGAAGCGGCGGAAAGCCGACAGGATGGTTTCCACAGCGCCTTCCACCTCGCGCTTCTGGTCGGTGTCCTCGATGCGCAGATAGAACACGCCGCCGCTCTGGTGGGCGAGGCGCTCATCCGCGACGGCGCCGAACAGGTTGCCGAGGTGCATGAATCCGGTTGGGCTGGGGCCCATGCGCGTGACCTTGGCGCCCGCGGGCAGGTCGCGCGGCGGGTATTGGGCCTCGATGTCCGCCGGCAGCTTGCGGATATTCGGGAAAAGCAGATCAGCCAGATATGAGTACTCCATTTGACACATCCTCTTGTAAAAAAATATAGATATATTTAAAATACCACATTTTCAGCCCAATTTCAATCCGATGCGGCGGTCGCAGCAAAATAAACGGGAGAAATGTTCGGCTGGGGGACGGTGAACGGCAAAATGCATCCAAAGCGCGCAACAGCGCATTCCAAAACCCACAGACAGGTTTTCTTGGCAACAAAGCACGCAATAAAATACGCCCCTGTCCGGAATGTATCCGGAACAGGGGCGTTGGCATCATACGTGTATGGGGACAGCGCCGCACGCCTGTGCCTGTTTTGTCATTTTTGCACCGGCGCCATGCGGGAGGTCTGGCGCTGCGCCATCACAAGGCTGTAATAAACGCCCTTTTGCCGCAGCAGCTCCTCGTGCGTGCCGTTTTCAACAAGCCGGCCTTGATCAAACACCAACAGGCGGTCGGCGTTTTGCAGCGTGGAAAGGCGGTGCGCGATGGCAAACGTCGTGCGGCCCTCGGTCAGGCGGCCCAGCGCGTCCTGGATCAGCTTTTCGGTGTAGGTGTCGAGCGAGGAGGTCGCCTCGTCGAGGATCAGGATGCGCGGGTTGCCCAGAATCGCGCGCGCGATGGCGATGCGCTGCCGCTCGCCGCCCGAAAGGGTGTAGCCCTTTTCTCCGACGCGGGTGTGGTATCCGTCGGGCAGCTTGGAGATAAAGGCATGGGCATTGGCGATTTTGGCAGCCAGCACCACCTCTTCAAACGGCGCGTCGGGGCGCGCATAGGTCAGGTTTTCGAGCACGCTGCCCTCAAACAGGAAGGTCTCCTGCAAAACGATGCCGAGCTGGCCCCGGTAACACTCCTGCGAGAGGTTCCGCAGGTCCTCGCCGTCGATGCGGATGCTGCCGCCGGTCACGTCGTATAGCCGCATCAACAGGTTGATCAGCGTGGATTTTCCCACGCCCGAACGGCCGACGATGCCGACCATCTCGCCGGGCCGGACGGTGAACGAGACGTTTTTCAGAATCGGCTTGTATTCCGAATAGCCGAAGCTCACGTTGTCAAACGTCACTGCGCCGGTGATCTCGCGGTTCACAGCGCCCTTGCGGTCGGTGACGTCGATACGCTCGTCCACGAGCTCAAACACCTTGCCGGCGCTCACGGCGACCTCGGAGAGGCTGCGCGGCAGGAAAATCATCCAGTGCAGCCTGCCGTACAGCATCGTGACATAGGCGGAAAACTGCACCAGCTCGCCAACGGTCAGTTCGCGGCCAAGCACCATTTTGCCGCCGAAGAACATCACCAGCACTTCTCCCAGCGCCAGCAGATAGATCAGAGCGGGAATCACCTTGTACCAAAACACCTCGGCTTTGGTGATCCGCACCCGCCATGCGTCGGAGGCGTTGGCAAAGCGCCTGGTCTCGCGCTCTTCGGTGCCGAAGGTCTTCACAACCCGCACGCCGCCCAGCGCGTCCGTCAGCACCGAGGAGGATTTGGACCATGCAGACCAGGCAACCTCGCGCGTCAGGTGCATGCGTTTCCCCGTTGCAACGGCCAAAAACAGCATCAGCGGGATGGGCAGCACCACCAGCAACGCGATTTTCCAGTTTTGGATGAACAGAATCACCGAAATCAGCACGATGAAGAAAACGTGCGTGATGAAGCGTCTGCCATAGAAGTGGAAAAAGCGCTGAATTGCGTCGATGTCCTTGGACATGCGCGTGATGATCTCACCGGCCGTGCGCTTTAAAAACTGGGCCATTGAAAGCGCCTGGATACGGTCGTAAACCAGCACGCGCAGCTTGGTGACCACTTCGATTGCCAGCGTGTGGACGCACATCTCGTTGGCGATATCCAGTCCCAGCGTGGCGACATACGCGCCGGCAAACAGCGCGCAGACGCCCAGAAAACCGGGCAGGTACGCACGCTGGGGAATCACGTATCCGTCGATCAGCATGCGCTGGATCATCGGCGTCATCGCCAACAGAAGTTCGATTGCAAACGCAGAACCAAAGCCAATGATCAGCTTTTTCTTATAGGGCAGTCCCATTTTAAGGATGCGCAGAAACACCTTGCCTTTTTTGGCGCAGTACAGACAGTCGCCGCTGCGGCTGGTCACCGGCCTGCCGCACTTGGGGCAGATGTGGTCGTGCGGGTCGTCGTTTTCCGGGATGCGGCCGGTCTCGCAGGTAAAGGTGAGCATTTTGGCGAGTTTGCCAAAGCGTTCGAGTTTGCCCTGCGTAAATCCGCAGAGATAGGATACCTCGCCGCCGCGCCTCATGAGCAGCGCGCCGCTGCCATGCCCCGGCTCGCAGATAAATTCCTCCGCGTCCCGAATCGGGACGGTTTTGATGAGGACGCCATCTTCAAACAGCAAAGCGGCGTCCCCGGTTAGGACGAGAATGCCGTCGGCATTCCCGCCGGCGTGGGTCAGGTCGTAATATAGGGAATACACGACGGGGCTTTCGATTTGAGCGGCCACCCCGTCGGGCAGAGTTTGTTGCAGATTCACGGATTCACCTCCAAATTGGGCCAAAAAATCTCCGTGTATAGATGTATATGGCAGGATGGGTCAACGGGCGGTCTTTTCCAGGCCGCGCCGGGAAGCGCTGCTGTGCCGTTTTTCCCCGCACAGGGGAATTGGCTTCTGCCGCCGCCTGCGCGCATAGGGGAAGAACGTCACCTGCGCCAATTCGCCCGCCTGCCGGGGCAGGTGTTTGCAGATAACAACGGCGGAAACCGCGCCGGCTGCCAGCCGGTAGCCCTGTTCGGGCACCAGCAGCAGGCAAAGCAGAACAAACAGCGCAAACGCGGCCATCACCCGCAGCCGGTGCGGATGCACCGCGGCTATGCAGGAGAGCGCGATCATTGCCGCTGCGAGATACCAAACCAGCGGCGTATAGGCCACCAATCCCAGCAGCGCGCCGAAGGCGGTGGCGATGGCCTTGCCGCCCCGGCCGCCCAGCATGGGCGAAAACGCATGCCCACACACCGGCGCGGCAACCACAAGCGCAAACAGCGGGTTGGTGCTGTCGAGCATCGCAGCGGCGATCCAGACCGGGAAGAAGCCCTTTGCCAGGTCCAGCGTCAGGCAGACCATGCCAAGCCCCGGTCCGGCGAGTTTGAAAACGTTCGCGGTGCCGGGATTGTGGTCGCCGCTGTTTTGTACGACGTCAATTTTATATAGATATTTTGGAAGCAGGTAGCTGTACAGCACGCTGCCCGAAATAAAACCCGGCAGCGCTGCCAGCAAATAGGATATCAACATTGTATTTCGTCAACCTCCTGTTCAAATTGCTGCGGCCGCTTGTCGGGCAGCCGCGGGGCTTATTGGACAAGCGTGCAGAGGTAGTCGCAGATGGCTTCGCAGGCCCCGGCGGGAATCTGTTCCCGCTGGGCCTTTAGCATGCGCGCGCGGGCTTCGCCGTCGTGGGCCAACCGGATAGCCGCTTCGGCTTCCCGCACAGGGTCCTCGTCATAAAACGAGAGGCCGCGCGCGCTGAAAAAGCGGGCGTTTTGGGTTTCGCAGCCCGGAATCGGGTTGGTGTGGATCAGCGGAATGCCCCGGACGGCGGCTTCGGTGCTGGTGAGGCCGCCGGGCTTGGTGAACAGCACGTCACAGGCGTCCATGTACAGCTCGGGGCGCTTGGTAAACCCGCGCACCGAAACGTTTGGATATGCCGCGAACTGTTCCGCCAGCCGCTTCCTCGCCTTCAGGTTGTTGCCGCAGAGGATCACAATGCCGGTTTCGCTGCCGGCCGTGGAGAGGAGCGCGCGTGCCAGCGCGTCCAACCGCCCAAACCCCATGCTGCCGGACATCAGCAGATAAACGGGGCCGTCCGGCTGGATGCCGAGCGTCCGTCTTGCGGCGGCGCGGCCGCCCGGCTCGCGGAACGCGCGGCGCACCGGAATGCCCATCGGCAGCAGCTTCTCGCGCGGGACGCCCTTTTCCGCAAATTCGCCGACCACGTCGGGATGCGGAACGATATAGCTGTCCAGCGCGGTTTCCTCCCAAAACGGAATGCAGGTATAGTCGGTTGCGATTGCCACGCAGGGCAGCGAAAGCCCGCATTTCTCGCGCAGATGGGTCAGCGTCTGCGCTGGG
>CATNEU010000150.1 GCA_950097605.1 uncultured Oscillospiraceae bacterium
CGCTGGGGTATCTGCTTGCCGCCTGCCCCGCGGCTTTGTCCGCCGCCGGACTCGTGCGGGATGAGTTGCCGAGCTCTGTTCGCTGGTCGGGCTGCTGTCCGGCTTCCGTGGCGATAAAGACCTGGATGTCCGGGCGTTGCGGCTGAAACGGAAGCTTATCCTCTCACCGCCCGCCGCTCCCTCCCTGCTGCCGGTGCTGCTGGGCTGTCTGCACTGCACGGATGAGCTGCTGTGCTTCATCGCGTGCAGCTTCTGAGTGCCGGAAATGCGGCCCGGCTCAATGGCGGCGTTTGAGGGAATACCCAATGGAAACCAGATCATGCATCTCCTGCTCCAGACACTCGATTCTTTGCAGCAGGATATACCCCTGCTGCGGCGTTCTTCCCTCCAATTGTCTGCGGAGCGTGTCCACCCTTTTTTGTAGCTGCTTCGCCGTTTTCAGATACTCTTCTCCCAACTGTTCAATTCTCAATGTTCATCCCTGCCTATTTATACAAACTGCCGGAACCGCGGTTCCGCTCCTCCTCATGCTAGCATGCGGCGTACTACCGGTCAATTTCTGAAAAATCCACTGTTTTGCAGGGAATGCCGGTCCCCAAAATATTTCCAGCGCAATATTCTTTGCAGGCAATTTGAATAGAATTGAAAAATGTACCTATGGGTGCTATAATTATTTTATTAGTAGGGATTGTTTGATCTTGGGTGTCAGTTTGGAAACATTTATATACATAATGTGTTCCCCATCTACACTTCCAGTTTAGGGATTCGTTCCCATGAGAAACCGTTCCAATCCCTCCCCAATTATTACAACCCAGTATGAACCGGCACGCCTGTTCCTTTTCCGCCGGAACGGATGAGGAAGCGGCGACAGACAGATAGACACAGAAATGAGAAAATGGAGGGTATTGTATGATAGGCCAACGTCTTAAAATGCTCCGGGTCGAACGGGGCCTTACACAGGCGCAGCTCGCAAAAATGCTGGGGGTTTCCCCCAGCGCCATCGGTATGTATGAACAGGGACGAAGAGAGCCCGATAATAAGACAATTTCCCGGCTTGCTCTGCTTTTCAACGTCACAACCGATTTTATGCTGGGCGTTGACCACAGTCCGCAGATGAAACAGACAAAAGACTTCTCGGACTTTTTGGATGACGTTCGCGAGCTGATGCTCAACCAGCGCGCCCTCCTTTTCAACGGGACCCCCATCTCACCCAAGGACAAAGAGCAGATTATCGACGCCCTAAAAATTGGCGCGGCCATTATCATTGCAAAAAAGAACGCCGAGAATACCGAGGAATAGCCGTACCTGGGGGTTTAAATCCGCATAGTCCGCGGAAGATGCACAGAGGGGAGAGCCTTTTTTATAAGGAAGGGGGGTACCATTTTGATCTATAAAGACATCGAAGCACTTGTAGACAGTTTGGTTGCGACACATAAAACCAACGACCCATTTGCATTGTGTGAGAAATTGGATATCATCGTGCTGATGATGGAACTGCCGCGTGATGTCAACGGATTTTATGCAAATATCCTGGACGAGAAGATTGTCTATATCAACGTCCTGCTCGATGATGAACTGCAAACGGCCGTTTGCGGACACGAGCTTGGCCACGCAATCCTGCATCCTGAAATTACCGCCACCTTCGACAACGCCTATGACCGCAGAAAAGCACGCCAATACGAAGCGGAGGCCGATTATTTCAGCGCATATTTGCTGTCGATTGACTTGGAAGGCCGCCAGCGGGACGAAGAACAGCAAACCATGAAAATACGTATGGTCCTCCAAAAGCTCAGACGGCAGCTTTTCCAGAAGTACCTGCACCCGTGGCGGCTTCGGCCCGGCGAGCTGGCATAATCCCGTCGCCTGTTATCCCGTTACATAGAACGCCAAACCCGGTAAACTGAAAACGCCCCCGGCGGGCCTGCTGCAACAGGCGGCCCGCCGGGGGCGTTTTGGTCTTCTATTTGGAAAAACGGGTTATGCCTGCGGCAGATCCAACTGGATGCACAAATCCCGCAGTTGCTGCACATCGACCTCCGCTGGGCAATTTGTCATCAGCTCGCTTGCGTTTTGCACCTTTGGAAATGCAATGACGTCGCGGATGGAATCCTTGCCCATCATCAGCATGACAAGGCGGTCGAGGCCGAACGCCAAGCCGCCGTGCGGCGGCGCGCCGTACTGGAACGCCTCCATCAAAAAGCCGAACTGCGCGGCGGCCTGCTCCTCGCTGAACCCAAGGGCCTTAAACATTTTGCGCTGCAACTCGATGTCGTTGATACGAATTGATCCGCCGCCGACCTCGCAGCCGTTGAGCACCATGTCGTAGGCCTTTGCGCGCACCTTCTCAGGCGCTGTTTCCAGCAACGGGATATCCTCGTCGAACGGGCAGGTGAAGGGGTGGTGCTTCGCGACATAGCGTCCCGCCTCCTCGTCATACTCAAACAGCGGGAATTCTGTGACCCAGAGGAGCTGGAACGACCCCTCCGGAATCAGGTCAAGCCGTTTTGCCAGCTCGCAGCGCAGCGCGCCCAGCGCATCAAACACCACGCTGTTTTTGCTGTCCGCGACAAGCAGCAGCACATCGCCGGTCTGCGCGCCCAAACGCTCCCGGACCGCCTGCCTCTCGGACTCGGATAGAAACTTTTCATAGCTCGAGGACGCAGCCTCCTCGGTCAGACGGGTAAAGGCAAGCCCTTTCGCCCGGTAGGTCTTCACGAATTCGGTGAGCTTGTCAATCTCCTTGCGGGTCAGCGTTTTCGCGGCGCCCTTCACGTTGATCGCGCGCACGCTGCCGCCCCCCGCCAAAGCGCCCGCAAACACCTTGAACCCGGTTTCCGCCAACAGGTCGGAGAGATCGGTCAGTTGCAGGCCAAATCTTGTGTCCGGCTTGTCGGACCCGTATTTCTCCATTGCCTCCCGATAGGGCATCCGCACAAACGGCGTCTCAATATCCACGCCCAACACGTTGGCAAACACATATTTCATAAAGCCCTCGTTGACCGCCATGACGTCGTCCGGCTCGACAAACGACATCTCGAGGTCGATCTGGGTAAACTCCGGCTGCCTGTCGGCGCGCAGATCCTCGTCGCGGAAGCAGCGGGCAATTTGCATATACCGGTCGAAGCCCGAGAGCATCAGCATCTGCTTATACAGTTGCGGGGACTGCGGCAGCGCGAAGAATGCGCCCGGATGCACCCGGCTGGGCACCAGGTAGTCCCTGGCGCCCTCGGGCGTAGATTTGATTAAAACCGGGGTCTCAATCTCCAAAAAGCCGTTCCTGTCGTAATAGTCTCTGGCCGCCTTGACGATCTTGTGCCTAGTGACCAGCGCCTCGGTCATATCGGGCCGGCGCAGGTCCAAATACCGGTATTTCAGGCGCAGTTCCTCTTTGACGCCGGAGTTCTCGACAATCTCAAACGGCGGCGTTTCGGCTTTTGCGAGGATTTTAAATTCTTCCACAATGATCTCGACCTCGCCGGTCTTAAGCTCCGCATTGACCGATTCGCGCTGCTTCACGGCGCCCTTGGCCATCACAACAAATTCCGCCCGCACCGAAAGCGCCTTTTCAAACACGCTCTTCTCGGTTTTATCCGAAAACGCAAGCTGCACGATACCGGTCCGGTCCCGCAGGTCGATAAACAGCAGCGTTCCGAGGTCGCGCCGTTTTTGCACCCAGCCGCACACGACAATCTCGCTGCCGATATCCGCCGTGGTGACCTCGCCGCAATAGTGCGTGCGTTTCATGCCATTCAGTTTGTCCACACCCATGTCTCTCCTTTTTATTCTGTATTCTTTCCCCGGCATGTGTTTGGAAACACACGGCGGAGGGATTTTACCGTCCTGTCAGATCCGTGCCGAACTCGCCGCCGAACGAATCCACCAGCGAATCAATCGTGCTGGCAATATCCGCGTCATAGAGCGAGGCAAGCAGCTCGTTTCCAAGCTTGACTTCGCTGGTTTCGCCGGTTTCCATGTTTTTAAGCCGGGCGATACCGGTTTCCAGCTCGTTATCTCCCAGCACAACGGAAAAACGGGCGCCCAGCTTGTCGGCATATTTCATCTGCGCTTTGAGCGACCGCCCCATTAGGTCGCACTCGGCATAGAAACCCTCCTCGCGCAGCATGGCGCAGAGCTCTCCAGCCTTTCTCGCGGCGGCCTCCCCCATGCTTGCAACATACATGTCGCAGCGTTTGGCCGGCTCGAACGCGGCTTGCTGGCTCTTCATCACCATAATCAGCCTTTCAATGCCCATGGCGAATCCCAGCGCGGGCATCTTCGGGCCGCCGAGCTGCTCGACGAGGCCGTCGTACCGGCCGCCGCCGCAGATCGTTCCCTGCGCGCCGATTTCCCCGGAAACAAACTCAAACACCGTTTTGGTATAGTAGTCCAGTCCGCGCACGATTTTGGGGTTCACCGTATACGGGATCCGGAGGGTATCGAGACGGGTTTTCACCTCTTCAAAGTGCGCGCTGCAATCATCGCAGATATAATCGAGCACCGTGGGCGCGCCTGCTGCGATCTCCGAGCACAGCGGGCTTTTGCAGTCGAGAATCCGCATGGGGTTTTTTTGCAGCCTGCCGAGGCAGGTCTCGCAGAGCGTGCCGCTGTGCCGCTCGAAATAGGCCACCAGCGCCTGCTGGTAGGTTTTGCGGCAGTCCGGACAGCCAATGGAGTTGATGTCGAGGGAGATATTCTGTATCTGCAACGCCTCCAGCACTTGGCGGGCCAGCGCGATCACTTCGACATCCGCGGCGGGGCCTTGCGGGCCAAACAGCTCCACACC
>CATNEU010000151.1 GCA_950097605.1 uncultured Oscillospiraceae bacterium
ACCAGGCCGCCTATGTGGCGGTCGAAGTGGACGGCAAGGTGGTGCCGCGGGCGGCGTTTGACCGTTTTCTGGTGGACGACGCAAGCAGGGTGGAAGTGGTGAGCTTTGTCGGCGGAGGTTGATATGAAACTGATTGTGAATGGAAAATCCGTGGATTTCCCGGGAAACCTGTCGGTTGGGGAAGCGCGGGCGCGGTACAAGCCGGACGCGGATCTCTGCATCGTCAACGGGTTTCCCACGCCGGACGGACAGGCGCTCCGCGACGGGGATGTGCTGAGCCTGATCGTCAAAGGGCGGGCGCCCTCCGCCGAAGAGTGCGAGGCGCTGCTCGTGAGCCGGCATACGCCGGGCGTGCATGCGAAGCTCAAAGCGGGCCGCGTTGCGGTCTGCGGGCTGGGCGGGCTGGGCTCGTCGATTGCAATGCATCTGGCGCGCTGCGGCGTGGGCAATCTGCTGCTGATCGACTATGACGTGGTGGAGCCCAGCAACTTAAACCGGCAGCAATACTTTGTTTCGCAGATCGGCATGCGCAAGACCGACGCGCTGCGCCAGCTGGTGGGTATGGCAAACCCCTATGTGCAGGTGCAAACCCAGGCCGTGCGGCTGGACGCGGACAACATCCCCGCGCTGCTGGCGGGCTGGAACATTGTTGTAGAGGCGTTTGACGACGCGGCCTGCAAGGCCGAGCTTGTGCAGACCTGCCTGGAGCGCCTGCCGGGTACCCGGGTGGTTTCCGGGTCCGGTATGGCCGGATATGGGTCCGCGAACGCCATCGAGTCAAAGCGCGTGTTTCAAAACCTATATGTCTGCGGCGACGGTACGTCCGCGGCCCGGCCGGGCCAGGGGCTGATGGCGCCGCGCGTGGCCGTTTGCGCGGGGCACCAGGCCAACCTGGCGCTGCGGCTTCTGCTGGGCCTGGAAGAACCGTAAAGACAATTATAAAGTGTACCTGCATGGATGAATGAACAGAAAGGGGTTTTTTAGAATGGATGGCTTTACACTGGGGCCGAAGCGCTTTCACTCGCGGTTGTTTTTGGGAACCGGCAAGTTCCCGCTTGCCAACATGCGCGCGGTGATCGAGGCAGGCGCGTGCGAGATGGTCACGCTGGCGCTGCGGCGTGCAAACGTCGGTGGGGAGGAAAACATACTGGAATATGTTAAAGGCGGCAATATGACGCTGCTGCCCAATACCTCGGGCGCCCGAAACGCCGAGGAAGCCGTGCGCATCGCGCATCTCGCAAGGGAGCTGGGCTGCGGCGACTTCATCAAAATCGAGGTGATTCCAGACTCCAAATACCTGATGCCGGATAACTATGAGACGGTCAAAGCCACAGAAATTCTGGCGAAAGAGGGCTTTGTGGTGCTGCCCTATATGAATCCGGACCTGGTGGACGCGCGCCGCGCGATTGAGGCGGGCGCCGCCGCCGTGATGCCGCTTGCCGCGCCGATTGGCAGCAACAAGGGCCTGCTGACCCGCGAACACATCAAAATGCTGATCGACGAGATCGACGCGCCGGTCATTGTCGACGCGGGTATCGGCAAACCCTCGCAGGCCTGCGAGGCGATGGAGCTCGGCGCGGCCGCCGTGCTTGTCAATACAGCGGTCGCAACTGCCGGCGACCCGGTGCTGATGGCGGAAGCGTTTAAGGAAGCGGTGCGCGCGGGACGCAGGGCCTATCTTGCCAAAGCCGGGCGAGTGCTGGAATACGCGGGCGACGCGAGCTCGCCGCTGACCGGTTTTCTGGGGGTGCAATGAGATGAAAGCGTCCGAGATGAACATTGAAGCGCTTGTAACCGACGGGTACGAGGCGCTGGATTTTTCGCAGTATACGGCGGAAGACGTGCGCGGCGCTTTGGCGGCGGAGGATGTGCAGCCGGAGGGCTTCAAAGCGCTGCTTTCGCCTGCGGCGCGGCCGTTTCTGGAACAGATGGCGCAGAAAGCCAGCCGGCTCACGCGTGAGCACTTCGGCGTGAACATCCAGCTTTATACGCCGATTTATATTGCGAATTACTGCGTGAACCACTGCGCCTACTGCGGTTTCAACTGCACCAACCACATCAAACGCGCCAAGCTCACGCCCGAGGAGATCGAGCATGAGGCGCAGTGCATTGCCAACACGGGGCTGACCGATATCCTGCTGCTGACCGGGGAGTCGCGGCGCCACAGCGATGTGGACTATATCGCCGAGGGGGTGCGCATCCTCGACCGGTATTTTTCAAGCATCGGCATTGAGGTGTATCCGATGCATGTCGAAGAATATGAAAAGGTGCATGAGGCCGGTGCGGACTACCTCAGCGTCTATCAGGAGACCTATGACCGCACGGTATACGACGAGGTGCACCTCAGCGGCCCCAAAAAGGACTATTCCTACCGCTTCAACGCGCCCGAACGCGGACTGCTGGCGGGCTTCCGGGGCGTGAGCATCGGCGCGCTGCTGGGGCTTTCGGACTTCCGGAAGGACGCCTATTGCACCGGCATGCACGGCTGGTATTTGCAGCGCAAATACCCCCATGCCGAAATTGGTTTTTCGGTGCCGCGCCTGCGGCCCTATGCCAATTCGGGCGCCTATAAAAGCCTGGTGCACGACGCCGACCTGTTGCAGGTGATGCTCGCCTATCGCATTTTCATGCCGTTTGCGGGCGTCAACATCTCCACGCGCGAGAGCCGCTCGTTCCGGGATAACGTCATCACGCTGGCGCCGACCAAAATGTCTGCGGGCGTCAATACCGGCGTGGGCGGGCACGACGGCGAACGCAAGGGCGAGGCCCAGTTTGAAATTTCGGACGACCGCAGTGTGGAGGAAGCCAGGGCGTTTTTGGCCTCCAAAGGCCTGCAAGTGGTGTTCAACGACTATGTGAGGGCGTTTTAGCCATGCTCTGTGTTGTGAGCAACCGCTCGCTCTGTAAAGGGCCGCTGCTGCCGCAGCTCGAGGCGGCCTGCCGCGGCGGGGCGGATTACCTGCTGATCCGGGAAAAGGATCTGCCTCCCGCCGAACGGCTGGCGCTCTGCCGCCGGGCCATGCAGTTTTGCGGCCGGTACGGAACCCGCCTGGTCGTGAACGGGGACATAAGCTGTGCGATGCAGATTGGCGCATATGGCGTGCAGCTCCCATATGCGGCCTTCATGCAGATGAAGCGGGAGCAACTGCCCGCAGGGCTTGCGGCCGGCGTTTCGGTGCACAGCCCGGAGGAGGCCGCGCGCGCGGCGGCGCACGGGGCGGATAGCCTGCTGGCCGGTCATGTGTTTGCAACCGCCTGCAAGGCGGGGCTTGCGCCGCGCGGGTTGCCGTTTATCAAACAGGCTTGTGAGAAAGCCGGGGGCGTACCCGTTTGGGCAATCGGCGGGATCACGGCGGCAAACGGCGCATCGGTGCTGGGCAGCGGCGCGGCGGTGGTGTGCGTGATGTCCTCTGTGATGCAGGCCGGGGATGCCGAAGGGGCGGTTCGTGCGCTGCGGGACGCACTTTCCTGCCGGTGAGGCCCGTGTTAAAAAAGCAGTGTTTGCGGTCCTGTTCTCTGATGAAAACCAAAAAGCCATGCGAATGCAAAGAGCAGAACGCTCTTTGCATTTGCATGGCTTTTCCTCTGTTTCGGTCTGTGTGGAGATGCAGCCGTTTGCCAAGTTTATTCCCAGTCCGCCGGGATATCCGCTGGTTCGGCGTCCTCCGGTTCGGGCGAGATGGGGTCCAAGCCGCCTCTGTCGAAATACTGAGATTTGAATACCAGTGCGCAGGCGCCTAAAAATTTGTTGCCTCTGTGCAGCATGCTGATCTTGATGCGCTCAGCAATCCGGTTGTTGGCCTTGCTGTGGATTTCCGAGATGATTTCGAGCACCTTGTTGCGGAACAACTGGTTTTCAAACGCCGTACCATACAGCACCACTTGATCGGGATCGAACAGGGTAATCAGGTTGGAGAAAATCAGCCCCGAACTGGAGAGCAGGTGCAAATAAACCTGCCCGACAACGCCATCCGGATGCAGCAGCGCGCATTCCCGGATGTTGTCAATCGAGATATTGTCCATATTGCCTTTGGTCTTCTCGAACAGGACCGCCGTTTTTTTGGGCGAGTATACCGATTTGATCTTGCGGATGATGGTATCGTGGGAGAGTACCGTCTGCAAGCAGCCCTGCTTGCCGCAACTGCAGGTTTCTCCACCGTTTAAAAAGACCACGGTGTGGCGAACATCCAACGCCCTGTTGTTGGCGCCGGTATAGATATCCCCGTCGACAATCAGGACGGCTGCAATCATCGGGTCCACCTGGAAAAACAGCATATTGTCGCGTTTGAGACTTTTGTCGGGATTGAAATCCCGCTCTGCCATGGCGAGTGCGCGCACGTTGTTTTCCAGCAGCATCGGGAGATGGTATTCCTCCTTGATGCGGTCGAGCTCTTCCAGCATCTCCTTTTTCGGAAAGCGCAGGCAGAGCAGCTTATCGCTCTGCACATAGTCCTGAATCGAAACGCCGATGCCGATGATATCCGCGGTGATGCCGGCGTTTTGCTCATAAATGGTGGAGAGCTCGTCGCGGATGCGCGCGATAACATAGTGGTAATCGTGGATATTGGTGATGTTGATGACCTTGCTGTGCAGAATTTGTCCTTTGAGGTTTGCCAGCCCCACGCACATTTCGTAGTTGTCGATCAACACACCCAAAGCGTATTTATTGTCGTAGCAGAGGTCGAGCAGTATTTTTTTGCG
>CATNEU010000152.1 GCA_950097605.1 uncultured Oscillospiraceae bacterium
CGCGAATGTCTCGATCATTGTTGCCATCAACAAGATGGATAAAGAGGCCGCCAACCCCGACCGCGTCAAGCAGGAACTCACCGAGTATGAATTGGTGCCCGAGGAGTGGGGCGGCGACGTGATCTGCTGCCCGGTTTCGGCTGTCACCGGCGACGGCATCGACAACCTGCTCGAAATGGTGCAGCTCGTTGCGGACATGAAAGAGCTCAAAGCCAACCCGAACCGCCTTGCGAAGGGCGCGGTCATCGAGGCGAAGCTCGACAAGGGCCGCGGCCCGGTTGCAACCGTGCTCGTGCAAAACGGCACGCTGCACACCGGCGATGTTCTGATTGCGGGTACCGCGGTTGGACGCGTGCGCGCCATGATCGACGACAAGGGAGAGACTGTGACCGAAGCCGGCCCCTCCTGCCCTGTGGAGATCACCGGCCTGGCGGAAGTGCCGGCCGCGGGCGATACCTTCAATGCCGTTGAAAACGAAAAGCTCGCAAGAGAGCTTGTGGAAGAGAGAAAGTTCAGTGCGAAAGAAGAGCAGTTTAAATCGTTCCAGAAGGTCACGCTCGACAACCTGTTCTCGCAGATCGAGCAGGGCGAGGTCAAGGAACTGCCGCTGATCGTCAAGGCCGACGTACAGGGTTCTGTCGAGGCCGTCACCCAGTCGCTTGAAAAGCTCTCCAACGAAGAGGTGCGCGTTAAGGTCATCCATGGCGCGGTTGGCGCCGTCAACGAATCCGACGTGATGCTCGCAAACGCATCGGGCGCGATTATCGTGGGCTTCAACGTACGGCCCGATCCGGTTGCGCGCGACAAAGCCGAGCTGGATGGCGTGGAAATGCACATGTACCGCATCATCTATGATTGCATTGAGGAAATCCAGGCAGCCATGAAGGGCATGCAGGCGCCGAAGATCCGCGAGGTCGAGCTCGGCCGCGCGGAGGTACGCCAGACCTACAAGATCTCCAATGTCGGCACGGTCGCGGGCTGTTATGTGCTCGAGGGCAAGATCACCCGAAACGCCAGCATCCGCGTAGTACGCGACGGCATCATCATTGCCGATGACAAACTCAGCTCGCTCAAGCGCTTTAAGGACGACGCCAAAGAGGTCGCCCAGGGCTATGAGTGCGGCATGACGCTTGTGAAATACAGCGACATCAAGGAAGGCGACATCTTCGAGGCGTTTGAGCTGGAGGAGTACAGGGATTAACCCTTTGATTCCCCACCGCCGTGCGCGGCTATGATACGCTTATGTGCAGGGCGATCCGGAGACGGCGGTCTCCTCCCGCCCATATGCACAATTATACCGCTGCGCACGCTGTGCTTGCGGTATCACCGCCGTGCGCGGCTATGATACGCTTATGTGCAGGGCGATCCGGAGACAACAGTCTCCTCCCGCCCATATGCACAATTATACCGCTGCGCACGCGTGCTTGCGGTATAATGGAGGCCGTTTCACCATATAACAACTAAGGGCAGACAATATGTCTGCCCTTTTTGAAAACAGGAAGTACTGAATACCGGAAACGGGAGGGAAACAAATATGGCAGGATTCCGAGTTGGAAGACTATCTGAAGATATCAAGCGGACGCTTGTGGAAATCCTCCGCGAGCTCAAAGACCCGCGC
Source organism: uncultured Oscillospiraceae bacterium (assembly GCA_950097605.1). Lineage (GTDB taxonomy): Bacteria > Bacillota > Clostridia > Oscillospirales > Ruminococcaceae > CATNEU01. Next base: position 1,619 of record CATNEU010000152.1, read on the forward strand.
ATCAGCGAGATGCTGAGTATTGTCAAAGTGGATGTATCGGGCGATTTGTCCCACGCAAAGATCTATGTCAGCGCGATGGAAGGCTTTGAAAAGACCAAAGAATCGGTGAAGGGGCTTTCGCACGCTGCGGGCTTCATCCGCCGGGAGATCAGCGGCAGGCTGCGGCTGCGCAAGAGCCCCGAGCTCAAGTTCATCGCAGACGATTCGATTGAACACAGCGCCGAAATCTCCAAAATGCTCAAACAGCTCGACCCAGGCGAAGAATAAAACGCCCCGAATTCTCATAGAAGGAAGAACGCGTATGAATCTATCAATCTGCGAAACCGCCGCATTTCTGCGCGAACACGACCGCTTTCTAATCATTACCCATGCAAGCCCTGACGGGGACACCCTTGGCAGCGGCTTCGGGCTCTGGTATGCTCTGCATGCTCTTGGCAAGCAGGCGCGCGTTGTGTGCAGCGACGAAATCCCGCAAAAATTCGGCTATCTGCTGTCAGGCTACCACGAAGAGGTGTTTACGCCGGAGACCATTGTGGCTGTTGACCTCGCTGCGGAGCAACTGTTTGGGGAGCGCCTGCGCCCCTATGCGGACAAAGTGGACCTCTGTATCGACCACCATCCCTCCAACACACGGTACGCAAAACGGCTGCTGCTCGAGCCGGACAGCGCCGCAACCTGCGAGATGATGCTGGACGTGGTGGACGCGATGGAAGTGGCGCTCGACTCGAATATTGCACGCTGCCTATACACCGGCCTGTCGACCGATACGGGCTGCTTTAAATACGCCAACGTCACGCCCCGCACGCACCGGAATGCGGCCAGGCTGATGGAAACCGGCATCGACTGTGCGACGATCAACCGTCTGATGTTCGACACCAAAACGCGAAACCGTCTAAAGCTCGAGCGCATGGTGCTCGAGAGCATCGAATACTATTTTGACGGGCGGCTCGCGCTGATCGCCGTAACGCAGGAGATGCTGCGCAAATCCGGCGTGCCCGAGAACGAAACCGAGGGCATTGCCTCGCTGCCCCGCCAGATTGAAGGCGTGGACGTTGGCGTGATGCTCAAAGAAAAGGAAAACGGCGGCTATAAGGTGTCGCTGCGCACCTCCGAAAGCGTCAATGCATCGGAAGTCTGTTCCACGTTAGGCGGCGGCGGGCATATGCGGGCCGCCGGGTGCTTCCTGCCTCTGCCGTTGGAGGAGGCCAAGCTGCGTCTGCTCGAGGCCGTCTCCGCCGCCTATGGTGAAAAGCTATGACGGGCGGCTCCATCCTCTGTATCGACAAACCGCAGGACTTCACCTCATTCGACGTAGTTGCCAAACTGCGCGGCATGAGCGGCATCCGCCGGGTCGGCCATGCCGGGACGCTCGATCCGATGGCAACCGGCGTGCTGCCGGTTTTCTTCGGGCGCGCAACCAAAGCCTGCGACATTCTGCCGGTGCAGGACAAGCGCTATACCGCGCGCTTTCAGCTCGGCCTTACCACCGATACGCTGGACATCACCGGCCGCGTGACCGGCACAAGCGGCCGGCGCGCCACAACCGAGGAGGTGCAGCGCGCCGCCGCCTCGTTTGTCGGCGAAACTCTGCAGGTACCGCCGATGTATTCGGCGGTCCGCGTCGGCGGCCAACGGCTGTACGACCTCGCAAGACAGGGCATTGAGGTCGAGCGCAAGGCTCGTCCGGTCACGATCTACGAGCTTCATCTGACCGGCGCCGACGAGGACAAGCAGGAATTTGAAATAGACGTTCTGTGCGCAAAGGGAACGTACATACGGACTCTTTGCGCCGATATCGGCAATTTACTTGGCGCAGGTGCCTGCGTGACCTTCCTGCGGCGCACAATGGCCGCGGGGTTCACGATAGAGCAGTGTATCACGCTCGACGAGGCGCAGCGTCTAACGGACGAAGGCCGGCTGCAGGAACGCTTTCTGCCGGTTGAGCAGGCGTTCTCCCGCCTGCCTTCCGTGCGGCTGAACGAAGGACAAACCCGCCGTTTTCTCAACGGCGCGCCTTTAAACGCCTCCCGCATCGGCCCGCTTGCCGGCCTGCCGGACACCGACGTCTCCGTCACAGGGTTTGACGGGACATTCCTGGGACTCGGCGGCATCGACCGCGCCGCGGACAGCTTTAAAGTGAAAAAGCTGTTCGCCGAACGCTGACAGGAGGAGATACCATGCAGCTTCACACCACCCTAGCACCGCTGCACGGCGGCAACAGCGCGGTTGCCCTGGGTTTTTTTGATGGCGTGCACATCGGGCACCAGGCTGTGATCAGCCGCGCCGTCCAGATGTGTGAAAATGGTCTGATTCCCTGTGTGTTCACCTTCACAGCCGGACGGGACAGGCCCCGCAGCAAGCGCGAGTCGCCTGGAATTCTCTCGGAAGCCTATAAGCTGGAATGCCTGGAGCGGCTGGGCGTTGAAGCGGTCTATATGCCGCCGTTCGACACCTTTAAGGAGCTGGACGCCGAGGCGTTTGTGCGCGACGTATTGCACGGCGCGCTGCATGCCGAGGTCGTCTGCTGCGGCGAGGACTTCCGGTTTTCCAAAGGGGCGGCGGCCGGCACAGCGGAGCTGCGCGCGCTCTGCGCACAGTACGGCGTCGAAGTGCGGATTGTGCCGCCGGTGCTCGACGGGGGCAAACCGGTGAGCTCGACGCGCATCCGCGCATTGATCCGGGACGGCGACATGATCGCCGCCAACCGGCTGCTCGGCCGCCCGTTCTGCTACGACTTCGAGGTTGTGAAGGGACGGCAGCTCGGCCGCACGATGAACTTCCCCACCATCAACCAATACTTTCCGGATGGCTTTATCATCCCACGCTATGGGGTATACGCCGCGTTTGCACGCGTTGACGGCGTGCTGCGCAAGGCGGTCACCAACATCGGCGTAAAGCCGACCGTCGGCAGCGACCGGCCTCTTTCCGAGACCTTTATCTTCGATTACAGCGGCGACCTCTACGGCAAGCGCATCCGCGTCTATCTGATGGAGCTGCTGCGCGGCGAGAAAAAATTTACCGGCATCGAGGAGCTCAAGCGGCACATCGCCGCAGAC
>CATNEU010000153.1 GCA_950097605.1 uncultured Oscillospiraceae bacterium
TCTATGCTATGAAATGCATCCGGGAGTTGCATTTGCCGATGCGGCGCGGCATCCGCCTGATTTTGGGCTGCAACGAAGAGACCGGTATGCAGGATCTGCCCTACTTCCTCGCGCATGAAAAACCGCCCGTATTCACATTCACACCGGACTCGGCATTTCCCGTCTGCAACGGCGAAAAGGGGATTTGCGAGTTGGAGCTGCTCTCGCCGCCGCTTTCGGGCGCCATCGTGGACTTCTCGGGCGGAACCGCTTCCAATGTTGTGGCGGATTCCGCCTGCGTACTGCTGCAAAATACGGATTTGACACAAGCGCAGGCATTGGCGGAACGGACCATCGGCATACGCGCGCAGGCTGAAGGCCCCTATGTAAAAATTACGGCGGCGGGCATCGCGGCCCACGCTTCAACACCCGAAAACGCTGTGAGCGCCATTGGGCGCGCTGTCTCATTTTTGCTGCGCGGCGGCTTTGTATCTCGCGAGGAGGAGCAGGTATTGCGCTTCCTCGCGGAGATTCTGCAAACCCATGATGGGCGCGCGCTGGACATTGATTTCTCCGACCGGTTGTCCGGCCCCTTGACCTGCATCAGTGGGTTGGTTTCGATGCGGGAGAGCCGGCTCGCACTGAACCTCAACATCCGTTATCCCGTCTCGACCGACGGGGCGTTCCTGCTGCGCTGCGTGCGCACGGCCTGCGCGCCGCATGGCTTTTCCATGGCGCTTTTAAACCACAACAAACCGCTTTACCTGCCCGCAGGCCATCCGGCTGTGCAGGCTTTGACCGCCTGCTACAACGAGGCGACCGGCGCCGGCAGCGCCCCGTATGTCACTGGAGGCGGTACCTATGCCAGACACATGCCGAACTGTGTTGCGTTCGGCTGCGAGTTCCCGGGGCATGCCTCCCCCTATGGCGCCGGTCGGGGCGGCTTTCATCAGCCTGACGAGTGCCTCTCGGTTGACGATCTGCTTTTGTCTTTAAAAATTTACATCTTTGCGCTGCTGCGCATGGATGAAGCAGCCCTGTCCTCCGTCTGAAAGATGCGGCAGCAACACGCTGCGAATACCATATCCCTCTAAAAACTGCATTTCATTACACAATTCGTGAAAAACAGCCAACTCTCTGCCGTACTGATCCCATTTATAATTGACGAAACTTACAAAATACGCTACCATATAGTTATTATGATGTTTTATCGGACATTTTATCATGCATAAATGTGGAATGCGATCAAAAGCGCCCCTCTGCCAAAATGCCGCAGTATATCGGCACCGTTTCGGTTGCCGGCGCTAAGGAGTGGAGATCATGATTTCGGACAGAATTGAACAACTGCGCATAGAAAACCGGATGACCCAAAAACAGCTTGCCGCCCTGCTTGAGGTATCCCAGGCAACCATCAGCAAATATGAAGGCGGCAAACGAAGCCCCGACCTGCATATCCTCTGCCGCATTTGCCACGTATTCGGGGTCAGCATGGATTATTTGCTTGGACTCAGTGAGATTCGGAAGCAGGCCGACAGCCTGCTCGACGGAAACGACCGCATGCTGTTGAGCATGTATCGCAGCTTGACAGACACTCAAAAGGAGCAAGTCAGCGTTTATATCCGTATGTTAATCCAGCGATAACCTACCGGCTGCACGCAGCCGTCATCTAAAAATCACGCCGGCAAAAAGGGACATGGCCAAATGGCCATGTCCCTTTTCTATGCCCGTTGCGGCGGGCTATCCGGTAAACCAGCGACTTAGTAGGACAGCATTTCGTTGTACAGCGCCAGATATTGCCGGCTGGAATGATCCCAACTGTTGTCGCATTGCATTGCATGCCGCATGGCCTTGTTCCACTCGTCCTTGTTCTGGAAAAGCGCCTGCGCCCGCGAAATGGCGCCCAGCATGTCGTGCGCATTGTAGGTTTTAAACGTGAAGCCGTTGCCGTTTTCCCCGCCCATATCATGGATCGAATCCTTCAGGCCGCCGGTCGCGCGCACAATCGGAATGGTTCCATAGCGCAGAGAAATCATCTGCGCAAGGCCGCAGGGCTCGCTCTTGGAGGGCATCAGAAACAGGTCGGCGCCGCCGTAGATCTTGCTGGCAATGTCCGGATAGAAGCCGATCATCACGCCCACCTTATCGGGGTATTTGCCGCGCATATACCAGAAAAAGTCCTCATAGTCCTTATCGCCGGAGCCCAGCACCACCACCTGGCAGCCCATGCGGATGATATCGTCAAACACATACTGGATTAAGTCCAACCCCTTGTGCGCAACGAGCCGGGTGACAACACCGATTACAGGCGCGCCCTCATAATAGGGCAGATCAAAAATATCCAGAATTTCCTTTTTGTTGTACAGCTTATCCTCTATCGTATCCACCGTAAAGTTTTTCGCGAGATTTTTATCCGTCTCGGAGTTGTACCGGTTGACGTCAATGCCGTTTAAAATGCCGCAGAGCTTATAGCGGTTTTCGGCGAGCAGCTTATCCAGCCCGTGGGAGAACCACGGGTCCATGATCTCCTCGGCATAGGTCGGGCTGACCGTTGTGACCTTCCAGCTCGACACAATCGCGCCCTTCATGAAGTTGATGCAGTCGCCGTATTGCAGCACGGCGCTGTCATGATAGGCGATGCCGAGCAGGTCCTCGAGAATTTCATAGCCGTATTTGCCCTGATAGGCAATGTTGTGGATCGTGAACACCGTGCGGATGTTTTCAAATCCCGCCCAATGGCAGTAGTACAGGTTATAGTAGACGCTGACCAGCGCGGTTTGCCAGTCGTTGCAGTGCAGGATATCCGGCTTGAAGCCCACATGGCTGATCAGCTCGAGCACCGCGCGTGAGAAAAACGCAAACCGCTCTGCATCGTCGAAATATCCATAGAGGCTGGCGCGCTTGAAATAGTATTCATTGTCGATGAAATAGTAGGTCACGCCGCCCGCTTCGCCCTTGAATACGCCGCAGTACTGCTTGCGCCAGGACACGTCGACTGTAAAATTGCAGATATACTCCAGGTTCTGCCGCAGCTCCTCTTTGATCCCCTGGTAGAGGGGCAGCACCACGCGGCAGTCCTCGCCCGCCCGGTTTAAAGCGGCCGGCAGCGATCCGGCGACGTCCGCCAGACCCCCCGACGCAATAAACGGCAGCGCTTCACTTGTGGCATACAAGATTTTCATGCGTTTCATCTCCCCGTTTTAAGGTTTCTTATGGCAGCCGCACACCGGCTGCACAGCCTGTGTTAAATCACGCTGCCCTTGGAAATACACACCGGATAGGAGGAATACCCCATCAGCATCCGGCCGTCCCGCACCACCACGTCTTTATCCGTGATGACGCAGCTCAGCTCGCAATTCTCACCGATCACCGTATCCTGCATCAGCACGCAGTTTTTCACCTTGGCCCCCGCGCCGACCTTGACCCCGCGGAACAGGATGGAATTCTCCACTTCACCCTCGATCACACAGCCGTCCGCAACGAGGGTATTGGAAACCTTTGCGTTGAAGCCGTATTTCGCAGGCACCTCGTCGCGCACCTTGGTATAGATTGGGCGGTTTTCAGGGAACAGCTCCCCGCGCACCACCGGGTCGAGCAGCTCCATGTTGGCACGGTAGAAATCGAGAATGGTGTCCACCTTGCGCGCATAGCAGTCCATCTCGTAGCCAAAGGCGTTGGAGTTGTGGATCACCGTGTTCATAACCTCGCCCTCGAAGTCGTAGATGCTGCGGCTGATCGCCTCCCTCACGAGGGTCTCCAAAAATCCCTTGTCGATGATGATGACGTTCATGCTGACGTTGCATTTGCCAATGATGCTGGGATTGACCATCACATCGGTGATGCGTTTGGTATCGTCCAATTCGAGGACCATTGCGTCCTTGGCCTGTTCGTTGCCGAGCTCGATGTTCTGGTAGCCAACGGTCATCACGGCGTCTTTTTCTATATGGTAATCGAGCATTTTGTCGAGATCCATATTGAACACCACATCACAATCGGCCATGATGACATATTTCTCCTTGGAGCGCTTGATAAACGGCAGGATGCCGTTGAGCGCTTCAATGCGGCCGCGGTAGACGCCTCTGGACGCGTGCCCGAACGGCGGCAATATGTAGAGTCCGTCGCGTTTGCGCGCAAGGTCCCAGGCCTTGCCGGAGCCCAGGTGGTCCATCAGCGACTGGTAGTTGCTCTTGGTGATGACGCCGATTTTGCCGACGCCCGAATTGGTCAGGTTGGAAAGGGTGAAATCGATCAGGCGGTAGCGCCCGCCGAACGGCACCGAACCCATTGTTCGTCTATCGGTCAGTTCTCTGAGCATGCTGTCGTGCATGTTCGAGAAGATAATGCCAAGTACCTCTTTATTTGTCATTTCGTCCACGCCCCTTATCTTTAAACATTGGTCTGCACAATCTCTTTGGGCTTCACAAGGCCGCCGTCGGATACCGTGAGGTTTGCGCCGATTACGCAGACGCCCCACGCGTCGCCGCCGCCGGTGTACTCCTCGGGCCTGGCGCCAACCACCGCGCCGTTGCCGATCGTCACGTTTTCCGCAACAATCGCGTACTCCACTCTGGCGCCCGCCTTGATCACGCTGCCCGGCATGATGATGCTGTCGTGCACAAATGCGCCGCGTTCGACCGTCACGCCCGCAAAGATCACGGAATTGTCCACATCGCCCTCGATGTTGCAGCCCTCGGC
>CATNEU010000154.1 GCA_950097605.1 uncultured Oscillospiraceae bacterium
GATTTGAGCCGGCCCGAGCTCTGCGAGATCTGCAATTGCTTCGCCACGCCGCTGGGCGCTGTGGCATCCGGCTTGCCCTGAAAGCTGTCGGTGATGCCGAGCGTGCTCTGTGCCGCGCGGTACTGGTTGTCCAAAAACGCCAGGTCCTTCGAGATATCGGGCTGTATATTAAAAATTTGTATCTGCGCAATGTCTGCGGGAGAATCCACAAACACCACTTTGAGTTCCTCATCGTTCAAAGCAAGCTTTCCGCGACACCGCTTGGGCAGCGTCACAATCGAGCCGCCTTTGAGCAGTTTTTCCTGCATTTTGGTAACTGTTTTTTTAATTGCCTCCTGCTGGTCCCGGATCACATCCACATCCGACTGTCCGCCGAACACAAATGGCGACGGCACATTTTCACGCAATATGATCGGAAACTGCCGGGGTTTGTAATAGGGAATCCGCTCCCCAACGGCGAGTATCCGTCCATCGGCGCGTTTCACCGGCGTCCGCAGCGTTTCATACGCCGCAGTCTTCCACACAAAGTGTGTGCCGCCGCATTCGCAGCGCGTGCAAAGGATGTCCGACTCCTGCCCGCAAGACGCGCATCTGCGTTCCCTGCGGGCATAAAAATCCTCAGTCAGCTCCAGCGGTGTATCCTGCACGAAAACAAACCGGCTGACGTCGCCCTGTTCGTTATGATACCAGCAAACCACCTCTTCGGCGGTGTCCTCCTCCGAATCCGCGAGCCTGCAGCCATAGCGCCGCTGCAACAACGCCCGGCTCACCCGGGACACCACAAACAAATAGTCCATCTCCGTCAGCTCGCAAACGCCCGGCTGTGGAATCACCTGCTTTGGATGCAGCAGGCGCACCCGCAGCCCTTCGCCGCGGCCCGCCGCTTCCGCGTCGGCGTCCCAGAACACCTCAAAAAAGCTCATGCCCTGAATCGGGCAGGTGCGTTCCTGCTGATCGTTGATCCGCGCGAAGTCCAACCGGCCGAGGTCCGCGCGCAAGCAGTCCTCGACCAATGGGGCAACCCGCGCCGCGTTTTCCCGCAGTGCGTCCACCTTGGGCAGTGGCACGCTGCTGTCGATCTGGCTCTCTATGAGTTCATACACAATGTTGCGCACGTTTCCCGCGGGCTTTGTCCGTCCGTCCGCCGCGCCTCTGATCTCCCGCGTTCCAAGATACAGCCGCTCCCGTTCGTCAAACCGTTCCAGCGCCCGTGCATAGGCCTCTCTGGCCGCCGCAAACCGGTCCCTCCAGAGCAAAAGCGCCTCTTGCATCCGCTCCTCCTGCTGTTTGTTCTGTTCCCAATTGGAAATTCTCATCTCTTCCCCCTTTCCTCAATGCACCCGCCGCCCCACCGTGTAGTCCACCTGTAGGGACAGCAGTCCCAACCCCTCACCCGGGGCGTTGTTCTCCACGCGCACTGCAAAAATCCGACAGTTTTTCTCCCGCTGCGACGAAGACAGAAGCTTCGGACGTCCTCCGGCATCCTGCGCGGCAAACGAATCCGCCAGCCATTCCCCCTCCTCTGTCAGGTAGGAAATCCTGCACCCGCCGTTTTCGTCCGGCGGCAGAGAGAGATGCACGTTCTCAACCGTTTTGAGGCAGCCGCCTGCGTCAAAGTCGAAATACGGCGTTGTCCATCTTGCGGGAATCGGCTGTCCATCGTCGCTGCGGCATGCTGGACCGTCGCTCTCCCCGGCAAACCGGTAAACGTATCCCGTATCGCCGCTGAAATACAGCTTTCCTCCAACCTGCAAAAACGTCCTGGCGGGAATCCCCTCCCAATATTGCCATTCATAGCAGGTGTTGCCGGTCTCGTCGCGGTATTTCATGCGGCTGTCCGCCACAAAGCAGGCGCCGCCGCCGGTTGCCAGATAGAGCTTCCCGCCAAAAGCCGCCGTCACGCAGCCGGCTGCCGCACTGCCGGACGGCAGCCGGTTTCCCAGCAGGCGGGAAACGCAGTACAGCCGCCGCTGCTCCGAAACTCCCGTCCCCGTCAGCGCATACACGCCGAGCGCGCTTAAAAACAGCGGCGTATCCTCCAGCACGGCCATCGACCGCCAGGAGACCGCGCCGACGCCCGCCGCTCCCTGTCGCAGCGTAAACACGCTCTCTCCCTTCGTGTTCTCGGAAAAGGTGCGCAGATATTGGGTCGCGTCCTGCTCGTTGTCCTGTTTCAGAACGATCTGCTTGTCATATTGCATCAGGTAGCCCGCAATCGCGCTGTTGTCCGAACCAATCCGCCGGTAGCCGTCTTCCGGGAAATAGGTCGGGTCAAACGCGGCGCTGCACCACTCGGCGTTGCACAGAACCGGATGCCCGCTCAGGAACACCCGCATATCGTCCGCCCCGCCAAACACCCCATGGAACCGGCAGGACGGAATCAACAGCGGCCCGCTCAGCACGCTTTTTTCAAAGGTGACGATCACATTGTCCCTGCCGTTTGCCGGCACGGGCGGCGCGGACGCGAAGGTGATGGTTCCCGCGATGCGGTTGACCGTCACATTGGTCAGCGTCCCGCCCACATAAACGGTCACCGTCTCGTTGTCGAGCAGCGTCGCGTCGAGCTGGTAGGTCTTGGCACTGCCGTCCCCCCAGAACGTGTTTTGCCGCTTGGGGGTGAGCAGATTTGCCGGTGCAAGCACGGTTTCTATCTGCTCATGCGCCGTACCGTCCGGCTTCGTATGGGCGCGCGTAACCGGAATTTTGGCCTTGTCGCGCACCGGCTGCACCGTCCGCCCGTCATATTGCAGATAGCTGTTGCCGTCGAGCAAATACAGCACGCTGTTCATCATAAAGCTGTTTGAAAAGTCTTCCCACATCGCGCCATAAAGCTCGACGGGCTCCCCTTTGTCCTCCAGCTTGTACAGCTTGGTTCCAAAGTGCGCCAGCAGGCAGGCCGTTTTGTTTGCTGGGGCATAGCGGTGCAGTCCAAAGGCCTTTCCCGGCAGCTTTGTCTCGTGCAGCCGCAGGTAGCCGCGCCGCTTGGCTGGAAACAGCATTTCGTCGGCCGTTATGTTCAGCGCGTCGGGCGACCGGCTCTTGTCCACCTCGGTCCCGCTGTGCAGAAAATCCACGCCGCCAAACCGGTCGATTGTGAGCATATGCCGTTTGTTTTCCGCTGGCGCAGGATACGCACCCATTGTCCTCACCATCCTGTCCTGGCGGAGAACCGCAGATACGGCTGCGGGCCGTCCCGCTCCGCCGCGTTTGCTTTGCGCAGCTCATATTCGTTGAGATACTGCGCGCTGAGCACCCTGTCGTCCTCCTTCAGCAGTTGGCCCGCCGCATAGCAGGCAATCGCTGCTTGCAAATCGTCGTCCACCTCCAGATGTGCGTCGTCCGGGGTTGTGTCGTCCACCGTTTTCGGGAACCGGTAATATCCAATGCGATACGCGCCCGGCGCGCCTCTTGCAATGCGCACGCACCCGTTCCCCGGCAGAAACCCGTCTGCTGCGGGGGATTCATGAAGCGGCCTGCCGTTTACCCAAACCCCGTCCGGTTCCAGGCACAGGCAATCCTCCGGCAAGCGGTAGACCGAATACGGGCGGTAGGGCGGCGTCCGCTCCGCCTCAAATGCCTCTGCATACAGGGCGAGCTGCTGCAAATGAAACGCGTTGTCCCCGCAAAACCGCACCGCCACAGTGCTTCGCGGGTCTGCGGGCGCCAGCGCCACGCCAAACGTCTCGAATCCCTGTGTCGGACGGGCACGCAGCTCCCCGAGCTTGGAAACCAGCAGTTTCCCGCCAACCTGGCGGCGTTCCTCAAACGTCACGTCCGCGTTGCCGTCCACGGCAAACGTGCAGGCATGCGCGCCTCTTGCACAGAACACAAGGTCTTCCCCATCAAACGCATACACCGGAAAAAGCTCTTCGCCGCGGATGCGCAACAGGTTCTCCGGCGGAAAATGGGATACCGCAAACGCGGCCCGCAGTTTACCGGCCGAGGCCGCCAGCTCCTTCTGTGCCGCGTCGATCAGCGCGGGCAGCATCAGCAAATACTCCTTTTTCCCAGGGTTCCCGTCCTCCAAAACCTCCCCCTTCCGGCTATACCGGAAGGCAAGCTGCAAACACCGCTTTTTCATCTCTCCAAGCGTCATCGCATCCCCTCCTTTTCTGATTTGCAGAAGTCCTCTGCCTGCCTATCAGTATACCGTTCGACACCTCTGGCCGCGCCCACCAAAAGTCCACCGCTGCACCGGCCCGGATCAGAATGGGTCCCCCCATTTCTGCAACAGATACCGCCGCTGGGCGTCCTCTTCGCAGCGCGCATAGTCCTCCAGCATGTCCTGCGACCAAACCGCCCGTTTTGAGGCTTGCCCGACGCACCGCGCCTCCTGCTGGCCGCGGATGTAAACGGCGATGGCAAGCGCCATCACGCAGTCGTCGTGCGCGCCGCGCATCGCCTCGGGCCGGCCGCGTTCGTTGCGCACAAACGCGAGCATCTCCTCGAGCGTCTGCGCGTCGCAAACCATCTCGTCGTGTTCTCGAAACGCCTGCACAAGCCCCGAGAGGATCAGCGGCCTCGTCACGGCCGTCGTCCGAAAACCGTAGCGGAGCTGCACCCCGCCCGTAACAGTGTCCTCGTTTTCGCGCAGGTACTGCCTGGTATATCCCAAGCGCGCCAGCTCCTTCACCGGGAAGGTGCTGCAATTGACCTCTATGCC
>CATNEU010000155.1 GCA_950097605.1 uncultured Oscillospiraceae bacterium
CCTAAGCAGCATCTCGACAGCGTGCTGGCGGTCAACGAGGAAAATGTGGGCGTGGTTGCGCACATCTTCGCGCTGATCCCGAAGCTCGTCGAAAAATTGGGTCTGCCGGGCGGCTTCCGCGTGGTCACCAACTGCGGCGAGGACGCCGGGCAAACCGTGCAGCACCTGCACTTCCACATCCTCGGCGGTAAAACGCTCTCGATGGATATGTAGGGAACGCCGAAAGGCGGAGCACCGGCAAAACAAAACGGTCCGTATCAGGCAATACTGCCCGGTACGGACCATTTTTTGCAGCCGAAAAGGGGGGTTATCTGGAATACTGCGGAAGCAGGCTATGTAGCGGGCTGCCCTGCGTGGGCAGCCCGGCTTTTAAGCCGCGGCATTGCGATGGAAAAGCCAGGCCAGCCGCTCGCAAAGCCCGTGGCGGGCGAAATGCGTCAGCAGGCTACGGCCAGAACGCTGAGGTTTGCGTTTGCAAGCGAGAGGCCGGTCGTGGTGCCGGCAACCGAATTGCCGAGGATCTGCACGGTATAGGTGTAGCAGCCCGGCCACACGCCCACATCGGCAAACTGGAACCCGAAGGGCTGGGAGGACGTGGATGACGAAAGGGACTGGAAGGTGTACATCGGGCCCACGTTCATGGTGCTGCCGTCGCACTCGTTTCTCCGGATGATCTGGAAATAGAGTGTTGTCGCGCCGGTCGTCTGGTTCAGCATTGTGCTGAAATTGATGAGGTTGGTTGCAGCACGCATGCCACAGGTGTCAACCGATGCGGAAACGACGTTGATCGGGCTTAAGACCGGGGAGACAATCGGCAGCAGGGCAACCGTCCCCTGCGAGGTACCGAGCATGACATCCCTGTCGGACGTCGGACAGACCGGGAATCCGCTGCAATTTTCATAGCTGCCATAGCACGGACAGTCGTCGGCGTATCCGCCGCAGGAGCAGCCGGAATCCGTATAGCAGCCGCCGCAGCCCGAAAGCGAGCAGCAGGGCGATTGCCAGCCGGCGTATGGGCATGCGTCGTAATCCCAGCAGGAGTGGGCGGCTTCCATTGCATAGATGCCTCTGGATCTATTCACGCTGTTGTAGTATTTCATAATAACCACCTAACTGAATGGCGCCGGTTGCGGGCTCTGCCGGATCAGCAAGGGGGCCGCGCCTGCGCACGCAGGGCGGACGTCTGTGCAAGACAGAAAAAGGAAAGGCGGTGGCCGCGGGTCTTGCTGGCAGGGCCCGCATAGCCGGTCAATCGGCGCGCTGCTCCGGCTGCGGAGCATGCAGGCCGCATAAACTTTTGACGGCCCGGGATCGCCTTTCTCTACTATGATATGTAAAGCAGGGCATGCGTGTGCCAGCCGCAGCGGCGCAGAAAAGGGAAGGTGCAGATAGTATCTGCACCTTCCCTGGGATCTTTGCGCTTTCTGTGAGAACGTTTAAGGAGCAAGCTCTTCGATATGTATTTCATAGCGGTTTCCGCCGACGGCCACCGATAAATCGGCGCTGCGCAGTACGGCGGCCGGTTCGGAAGCGGCGGGCGCAGGAGACGTCTCGGTTTTTTGTGCCGCGGCGGGAACGGCGGCGGGCTTTTTCGTTTCCTCTTTGGAACCGGCGGCAGGCGGCGTATTTTTCTCTGGAACGGAACCGGCCGGAGGGCTTTCGGGTTCCCTTTCCGGAACGGACTCCTCCATTGGGAGAGCGGCGTTGAGACGGCCGTCGAATGCGGAGAGCGCTTTGGCGCGCTCCCGCAGCAGATACTGTGCCTCGTCGATCTCCACCTGCACAAAGTGGATTTTGTCCCCAGGCTGCATGTTGGCCACAAGCGGCAAATCCACCGTAATCACCGCGCCGACCTTGGTGTAGCCGCCGGTCGTCTGGTGGTCGGCCATCATGATAATCGGCAGGCCGTCGGGCGGGATCTGGATCGACCCGAAGGCCACGCCGTCCGAGATGATGTTGCCGTCCTCTAGCTGCACATGCGGCAGCTTGCGCCCATCGAGCTTGTATCCCATGCGGTCGCAGGCGTTCGTCACGGTGTAGAAATCGTGGAAAAAGCCCATCATGGCGTATTCGGTGAAATAGTCGTCCTGCGGGCCGAGCACGATGCGGATATCGGCCTCGTGCCGGTAATCGGGCAGCATCTCTTCCGGAACAACGCGGGCCTCCATGCCGGGCAGCTTCGCCCGCGAGGCCGTCAAGCCGATTTCATCCCCCTTTTGCAGCCTGCGGCCCCGAAAACCGCCGAGGCCCGCCTTGAGGTAGGTGGAACGGCTGGACATCACCAGCGGGATATCCAGCCCGCCGGCAAAGGCAATATAGCTGCGGCAGCCCGCCACCGGCGCGCCAAACCTAAGCACTTCCCCGGCGCGCACCGCAACCGCGCGGTTCATTGGCAGCGGCGCGCCGGCAAGCTGCGGAGAGAGGTTTCCGCCGCAAACGGCGATCACAGCCGCCTCTGTAAACTCAATGGCCGGGCCCTGCACCGTGGCCTCCAGCACCGCGCTGGAGCGGTTGTTGCCCACCAGGATGTTGGCGAGGTTCATTGCATGTGAATCCATCGCGCCGGCTACGGGCGTGCCGGACTTCTGATAGGCGGTGCGGCCTTTGTCCTGCACGGTTGTGAGCAGGCCGCCGTCTAGTATGCGTATTCCCATGGATGGTACTCCCTTCTGTTCAGAGTGCGTTTTCGTCTGTCTTTACGCACACTCTAGTATACAAAAGTGCCGTTTTCAACACGATAGAGGATTTCCTGATATTCCTCTTTGCTGACGGGTACAAACCGGATATAGTCCCCGGCGCTGAAGAGAATGGGCGGCTGCCGCTCGGGGTTGTAGAGTTCGATCGGCGTGCGGCCGATCAACTGCCAGCCGCCCGGCGAATCAATGGGGTAGATACCGGTCTGTTCGCCGGCAATGCCAACCGATCCAGCCGGAATTTTCGTGCGCGGAGAGTCGAGACGCGGCGTTGCAATCCGCTCGTCCATGCCGCCGAGATAGGGGAAGCCGGGCACGAACCCCAGCATATAGATCAGGTAGTCCCGCTTGCAGTGCAGCTTGATCACCTGCTCGGGCGTGAGCCCGTTGTACTGTGCGACGTATGTAAGGTCGGGGCCGTACTCCTCTCCGCCATAGAGCACCGGAATTTCAAATACGGTGCAGCCGCTGCTGTCGGTTCTGCCCATTTCGGATACCGCCTTTTGCAGCGCGCGCACCAGGCGGCTGTGGGAGATCACCACCGGATTGTAGTGCACCAGTAGAGAGCGGTAGGTTGGTACAAGCTCGGTTACGCCGTCGATTGGGCTGCGCGTAAGATAACCTGCAAGTGCGCGCACCTTGGCGCCTATGGATTTGTGTATCTCGTTTCCGAACTCAACGGAAAGCGCCGAGTCTGAAACGATCAGATATCGGATGTTCTGCAAGGAACAGTACACTCCTTTCGGATGTTGAGGTGACAGCCGAAACCGACGGCTGTGGGCTGGATCTATGTAGGGAGGCGGGCATGCGGCTGCATGCCCGGCCGTCAGGACAATACGTTTTGCAAGCTGGAAACCTGGATGCCATGGCCTGCAAGCGCTTCGCAAATGCGCTGTGCAAGCCGCAGCGCGTGGGGAGAGTCTCCATGAATGCAAATCGAATCGGCGCGGATGGGAATTACCTCGCCGGTGATCGACTCCACGGTCCCCTCCGCAGCCATTTGGAGCGCGCGCCGGACAGCGGTTTCCTCGTCTGTGATAACGCTGCCGGGGAGTTCCCGCGGGACAAGGGTGCCGTCGCTTTGATAGGCGCGGTCGGCAAACACCTCGCTCGCGACGCGAAGTCCGTGATCTTCGGCCGCGCGGACCATCTCGCTGCCCGAGAGCCCCAAAAGGATCAGGCTGGGGTCAAACGAGGCCACGGCCCGGCAGATGCCGGATGCAAGCGGGTAATCCACAGCGGCCATGTTGTACAGCGCTCCGTGCGGCTTTAAATGCTGCACCGGGATGCCCGCCGCCTGGGCAAAGGCCGAAACCGCACCGAGCTGGTAGCGCACATAGGCGCAGGCCTCCTCGGGCGAGATGTGCAGCCTCCGGCGGCCGAATCCCAGGAGGTCCGGCAGGCCCGGATGCGCGCCAAGGCCCACGCCGTGTTGTTTTGCCAGCCCCACGGTCTTTTCAATGGTCAGGGGGTCGCCTGCGTGCCAGCCGCAGGCGATGTTGACCGAGGAGACGAGTGCAATCACCTGCTCGTCCGAGCCAACCTGGAAGCTGCCATAGCTTTCGCCCAGGTCGCAGTTCAAATCAATTTGTTTGGCCATAAACAGCTCCTTCCGAAACGGCCTGCGCGGGCCGGATTTCTTCTATTATACATAAAAAATGCCAAAAGTGCAAAGGATTCCGGGCAAATTGGCACAAGACGACAAGGTTGTCTGTTTTTCTGCCCGTTTTGTCCCGCACCATATGTCCTTAGAGCGGCTGTGTACCTGGTTTTGCGGCCGTTTTAAGCGCTACAAACAGGTTGATTTTGGAGTACCTGTATGGTATGATAGAAACAGGTATCAAACAGGCCGGATTCCCTAAAACGAGGGCGGTTTTTGCCGGCAGGGCGTGCGCGCTTTGCCTGCAAAACGCATCT
>CATNEU010000156.1 GCA_950097605.1 uncultured Oscillospiraceae bacterium
CTCCAATTGCAGCCAGTGGTTGTTGTCTTCCCAATTGTTTTCGCTGGACCACCGCGAGGCCCTGTCGGTCAGGTTGCCGTCGATGGCTTTGTCGGCGGTCAGTGAATCGTTTTCCGAACTGTCGCTCGTGGCTTTCACACCGTCGAGCCGCGCCACGTTCAATATCTGCGTCTCGGTTGTCTTGCGCTGCCCGTACACCTCGAATTCAAACAGCGAGGCGTTCTGGTAATACTGGAACAGTACGTCCACTTCGGGGTCCACACACATCTTTTCGGTGCGCAGCCGGATATATTGCATTGTAATGGTCTGGCCGAACGCAACGGTCTGGGTCAGTTCCGCCGGGCGCTGCGTAAAGGCCTGGATGGGTTCCCATACGGAGCCGTCCTCGGAATACTCCAGTACATAGTTTTCCACGTTCGCCCGCTCCCAGACGATTTTCACGCTGTTGGCCTCGACCGCCTGCGGGAACCGCAGCGCCAGCCAGTGGTGGTTGTCCTCCCAATTGTTCTCGCTGGACCACCGCGAGGTTCTGGAGGTCGTGTCTCCGTCAATTGCCTTGTCGGCCGTCAAGCTGTCGTTTTCCGAGCTGTCCGCTGAAGCGATGACTCCCGGCAGCAGCGCAAGATTCACGTCCTCCCGCGCGCCGGCTGAAAGGCCCAGTCCCGCCGGCAGCACCGAAAACAGCATCGCAATTGTAAGCAACACGCTTAGCAACTTTTTACGCATTGTATCCTCCTATTCTATTGATTCTCCGATTCATCGACTCAAAATAGATGCGCTCCTATCCTCCTTTCCCTATGCCCGCCTTCCATATTGTATAAGGGAGTAGGCATCCTGTTTTTAGGAATGCGCCGGAAATGTTTCCAAGCGCAACTGCACTTTGTGCAAAACTCAACATCAGCATACGCCCGCGCAGCAATCCCGTCAAGAAACCAAAATGAACAAAGATTTGCAGTGTGCATTATGCAATAAAACGTGTTCATACATATGGCAAGCCGAAACCGAATCGCATGTCATGGTCTGACATACCATGCCTTCCGTTCGCAGCATATTGTGCGGGGAATGCCTATACAATTGCGGGGGGATGCTTGCTTTTCCAGATCCAGCCGCTATAATAAAAAGTGGCGGCGCGGCTGCCAAACTGGATCGTTTACAACAGAAAGGAATGATCTAATGATACCGTTTGTCTATCAAAGCCCTACAAAAATCCTCTTCGGCAGGGAAATGCAGAAGCAAGTTGGCGCAGAGGCCAAAAAGGTCGCGGATCATGTGCTGTTGCACTACGGCGGCGGCAGCATCAAGCGCTCCGGCCTTTACGACGAGGTTCTGCGTTCCCTGCGGGAGGCGGGCGTCAACGTGTTGGAGCTGGGCGGCGTGCAGCCCAATCCGCGTGTTTCGCTTGGGCGGGAGGGCGTCCGGCTCTGCCGGGAACAACATATTGGGCTGATCCTGGCCGTTGGCGGCGGCAGCGCAATCGACTCGGCCAAGGCCATTGCAATCGGCGCGAAATACGGCGGCGACGTCTGGGATCTATTCACCAAGCAGGCGCCGATTGCGGACGCGCTGCCCGTTGCAACGGTGCTGACGATCCCGGCGGCTGGCAGCGAAACCAGCCCGAACAGCGTGATCACCAATGAGGAGACCTGCGAAAAGCTCGGCGCGGGTTCGCCGCTGATGCGGCCGGTGTTTTCGGTGCTCAACCCCGCGCTCTGCTTCACGCTGCCGGCCTACCAGATGGCGTGCGGCGTCTCGGACATGCTCGCCCATGCAATGGAGCGGTACTTCACCAACACGTCTGCGGTGGACTACTCCGACCGGCTGCTCGAGGCGACGATGCGCTCGATCATCCACACGGCGCCCAGACTGTTGGAAAACCCGTCGGATTACGACGCCTGGTCCAACATCATGTGGGCCGGCACCATTGTGCACAACGGCATTCTGGGAATGGGGCGCGAGGAGGACTGGGGCTCGCATGGGATTGAGCACCAGCTCAGCGCGGTCTACGACATCGCCCATGGCGCGGGCCTCGCAGTGGTGTTCCCGGCTTGGATGAAAGCCGTCTACCGCCATGATCCCGCCCGCTTTGTGCAATACGCGCAGCGGGTATGGGATGTGGACCTCGCGCAGGAGAACCCGGAACGCATCATCCTTGAGGGTATCCGGCGGCTCGAGGCGTTTTTCACCTCGCTGGGGCTGCCCGTCCGGCTGGGCGCGCTGCAAATCGACGACCGCGACTTTGCGCAGATGGCCGAGCGCGTCACGCGCTATGGGCCGGTGGGGCATTTCAAAGCCCTCTCCGCGCAGGATGTCGAGGAGATTTACCGGCTCGCGCTATAATAAAACAGAGTATTGAAAAGGGGGCGCAAATGCGCCTCCTTTTCAATACTCTGTTTTATTTTTTACAGTTGGATTCATCTATCTTTCGTCTGTCGCGCGGGCGTGCTGTGGGGTTTTTGTTTTGCCTTTCTTAACCTTAGATGCATCTTTTTTCTAGTTTGTCGCTCATGCGTGCTGTGGGCACTTTCTTTTGGCGCAGCCCAAAAGAAAGCAAAAAGCTGGTCAAGGGGGCTAACGGGCCCCTCCAATTGACTCTACGCCGTACACAGTGCAGCAAAGGGTGGCGAAACGGCAGTCGCAAAAAGGTTTGTGAGGGTCGGAGCCCTGCCCCCTTCACAATCCCCAATCCGGAACGGAAGCTGAGCCGATAGAAAAAGGCTTGTTGCAAAAGAGGGGAACTTTATAAATGCCCCTCCCTTGCAGCAAGCCTACTAAAAGTACCCCTACTTGGGGACGGTTGGGGGATTGTTAAGGGGCGCGTCTTCCGACCGAACAGCGCACCTTCTGCGACCGCTGTTTCGTCGCCTTTTGTTTATCCGAAGACGGCGTGCAGTCCATTGGAGGAAGGTAGCGGCACCCCTTAACCAGATTTTTGCATCCTTTTTGTCTGCCAAAAAGGATGGGCCTGTCGCGGCCTGAGCGACAAGCTAAAAGAAAAATGCATCAAATTCATAAGAGAAAGAACACCCCGTCGCGGCATGAGCGACGAACTAAAAATTAGATGCATCAGAAAATAATAAAACAAAAAAACCACAGCACGCCCGAGCGACAAACCAAAAGAAATACACAGCAAAAAATAAAAAGGCCTTGTGAGCCTTTTTACTCAAAAAAGTCCGTCCTCCCACGCCCGGCGGCGAGCTTGGACAAAAACGGATTGTCCCGCATGTGCGAGAGGGAAAACTGCTTTGCAGGGGCTTTGTCGAACGCGATCTCCAGCCGGTCCCGCCCCGCGTCCACCAGCCGCACCGTGCCTTTGCCAAAGCTGCGATGGTATACGCGGTCCCCTTCGTTAAAAAACAAACCGTGCCCGGTTCCCTCCTGCCCGCCGTACCGCGTGCGCAGCTCTTTGTCAAAGTGCGGGCTGTCCTTTTTCCCATCGTCCTTTGCAGAGGGCTTGCCGGGCGAGACGGCGGGCAAGTCCTGTTCGGGGCGGTACCGCTCGTCGAGCAGGCGGCGCACAAACCGCGAAGTCTTAAACGGCACGCCGTTCATCTTTTCCGCCGTGATGATCTCCAGTGTTTGCCGCGCGCGGGTCGCCGCAACATAGAACAACCGCGCCTCTTCCTCCATTGCATCGCAGTTGCCGTCGATCTGGCTGTCGATGCTCGCCTCGTCGGGAAAATTCCCCTCAATCAAATCAATCAGGTAAACCCTGTCGAACTCGAGCCCCTTTGCCGAATGCATTGTGGAGAGCGTCACGGCGCAGCTTCCGCGCTTTTTCTGCGCGTCCGCCATGATCTGTTGCACGTTTTGCAGCTTGTTCAAAAAACTGTCCACGTCCGGCGCGCCTGCCGCCAGGCTTTTGAGCATGTTCATGCGCTGCGCAAGGTTTTCCCGCTTAAAACCCTTGAGGCAGCGCTGCTCGAGGTGCTCGTTGTAGTGCAGCTCCTCCTCGATGCTTTCAAGGGCCAGCAGCGGTGGCAGGTTTTTAAGCCGCAGGATCTTCTTTTGCAGTTCCTTTAGCGTCGCATAGCGCACGATCTCGTTGCCCTCGTAGCGCGCAAGCACGTCGAAAACGCCTTCGCCGGGCGTGATATGCCGTTTGACGTACTCAAACATGTTGCGCGTGAGATACGCGCCGAGCTTGTAATAGATCTTCTCGAACGAACGCAGATCGGACAGATCATAGGACAGGCTGAAAAAGCAGAGCATATCGGTCACAACAAAGTGCCGGAAAAACGACACGCGGTGCTCTTTTATGTAGAAATCAATCCCCGCGCCTGAGAGCGCGTCCGCCACCGGGACGGCGGAGGTGTTGTTGCGATAGAGCACGGCTGCCGTCTTACCGGGCGGCAGCGTCCGCAGCGCGCCGACCAGATGGGCATACTGCCGGGACAGGTCGGACAGCGTGACGCAGGAAACCGGTTCACCCGCCGGATTGCCCGTGACCATCCGCTTATCGTACCGCTTGGTGTTGAAGCGGATGAACCGGCCCGCACACCGGACGATCTCTTTCGTCGAGCGGTAGTTCTGCTCCATTTTGAGAACAGCCGCGCCGGGATACCAACTGCCGAACTGCAAAACCGCTTCGGGAT
>CATNEU010000157.1 GCA_950097605.1 uncultured Oscillospiraceae bacterium
AAGTACGGTATGGGCTACGCCTGGTTTTTCCGGTTCAGCGCCTTGGTGAGCTGCTTGGTTGCTATGTTGATCAGCAGCACCACGACAATCAGCACAGCCGCAATGGAAAAGCTGACCGAAAGGTGCTCGCCGCGCATCGCGTATTGATAGAGCTGCACGGTCATCGTGGCGCCCGACGAGAACAGGTGTTTCAAAAAGCCCTGCGGCATCGAATAGCTGATGCCCGCCGTGAAGATCAGCGCGGCCGATTCGCCCACAATGCGGCCGATGCTCAGGATCACGCCGGTCAGAATGCCCGGCATAGCGCTGGGCAGCACAATGGTGCGGATTACATAGAGCTTGGACGCGCCCATTGCCAGCGCCCCTTCCCGGTAGGCGGGCGGCACGGTTTTCAGTGCTTCCTGCGTCGTCCGGATGATCGTCGGCAGGATCATGATGGTGAGGGTCAGCGCGCCCGCAAGGATTGAATAGCCGAGTCCGAACAGGATACAGAAAAACACAAACCCGAACAGGCCGTAGATAATCGAGGGGATGCCCGCGAGCGTCTCGGTCGTGAATTCGATCAGACGGACCAGCCGCCCTTTTTTGGCATACTCCGTTAGATAGATGGCCGAGCAGATGCCGACAGGCGTTGCGATCAGCAGCGTAATCACCACCGTGTACACCGTGTTGATGATAATTGGCAGGATACCCACGGTGCCTTTCAACTCGCTGGGCGCAGTGGTCAAAAGCTCCCAGGAGACGTGCGGAAGGCCCCTGACGAATACATATAGTATAATACCTAATAAAATAAACACTGTAATGCCGGCTGACAGCCAGATCAGCGCCCGCATAACGAGGTCTCCAACGCGCATTTTCTTATTCATATTTTTCACCCATCTTTTTCAGAACCGTGTTCAGCAGGATGTTGAGCACCATGATGAAGACAAACAGAATCAATCCGATTGCAAACAGAGCCTGCTTGTGAAACGCACCCGCATAGGACATTTCCATGACGATGCCGGTGGTCATCAGCCGCACGCTGCCGAGCAGCTTTGGCATGTTCACCACGTTGCCCGCCACCATGATGACCGCCATTGTCTCGCCGACAGCGCGGCCGATGCCGAGCACCACGCCGGTCATGATGCCGCTTCTGGCCGCCGGGAGCATCACCTTGAAGATGGTCTGGATATGGGTGGCGCCGCAGGCGAGCGAAGCCTCCTTGTATTTCCTGGGTACACTTTTAAGCGCCGTCTCGCTGACGCTGATGATCGTCGGCAGGATCATAACCGCAAGCACCAGCGTGGCCGAAAGCAGATTCATACCCAGCGGTACGTTGAAGATCTTGGCGACGGCCGGTACGATAATCAGCATACCGATCAAGCCGTAAATCACCGAAGGGATACCCGCCAGCACCTCAATGCCCGCGCGCACCACTTTCGCCACCCGTTTCGGTGCGATCTCTGCAAGAAATACACTGGCCAGAATGCCAATCGGCACACCGATGACAATTGCGCCCAGCGTTGCCAGGATCGAGGAAAGCACCATTGGTAAAATGCCGAATTGGGGGTCGGAAGCCGTCGGCGCCCAGACCTTGCCCAATAAAAAGTCGAAAAGGCCGATTTCCGCAATGGCCGGCGCACCCGTGCTGACCATGTAAAACGTGATCAGGCAGACGCAGAGCACCGCCACGCAGGCACAAATAAAGAAAATTGCCTCCATGACCCTTGTAAACGGCGTTTTGCTCTTTTTCCCAGTGACCAGGCTGTTTTTCGCCCGTGCCGGCTTTCCGGCCCCCGTGGCAGGCCCCGTATGTACCGCCAATTTGTTTTCCATTCGGTTTTGCACCACCTTCATACTCTATTACCCTCCGCTCTCCGGCTGTCTTTGAAACGTATACCGCCGCTTTATAACACAGCAATGCACCGCTTTCCTTCCTGGACGGTCGGTCAAACGGCGTTCTGCTGTACATTTATATGAGAGCGGCTCTATTCCGGCAGGCCGGAATAGAGTCATTCTCACTTGTATGGTCTATCGCTTATTTTACCGAAACAAAGCCCTTTTGCACCACGATTTTCTGGCCCGCGTCGGAAAGGATGAAGTCGAGAAATGCCTGCGCCTGTGTGTTCAGCGCACCCTTGCTGACCATTACAAACGGCCTCTGGATGGGGTAGCTTTTGTCCTTCACGGTCTCCTCTGTCGGTGTGACGCCTTCCACCTGGAGCATTTTGACGCTGTCGTCCGCATAGCCCAGCGAGATATACCCAATGGCCGAGTCGTTGGTTGCCACAAGGTTTTTCACAAGGCCGGTCTCGTTCTGCTCGGAGGCGTGCTTTGTCTTTTCCTTGATCCCGAGCGCCTCTTCAAAGCCGTCGCGTGTGCCGGAGCCCGCTTCGCGCCCCACCACGACGATCTGCTTGTCTGCGCCGCCGACGTCTTTCCAGTTGGTGACCTCGCCGGTGTAGATTTTCACGAGCTGTTCTTTGGTGAGGTTTTCCACACCGTTCGAGGGATTGACGACCATCGCGATCCCATCGTAGGCGATGATGTTCTCGGTTAGGCCCTCGGCCTTCTCCTCGTCCTTGAGGGCCCTCGAAGCGTTTCCAAGATCCGAAATGCCGTCGATCACATTGCTGACGCCGGCGGAAGAACCGCCGAGCTGCACATCCACCGATACATCCGGCTCGGCCTCTTTAAACGCCTCGGCAAGCGCCTTGACAACCGATTCCATCGAAGTGGACCCTGAGGTTTTCACCTCTCCCTTCAGCTTGGAACCGGCGGCGCTTCCAGAACCCGCCGAAGAACCCGAAGAACTGTTATCGTCCAGGGACGGCGTACAGCCCGCAAACATCGCCA
Organism: uncultured Oscillospiraceae bacterium; assembly: GCA_950097605.1. GTDB lineage: Bacteria > Bacillota > Clostridia > Oscillospirales > Ruminococcaceae > CATNEU01. The sequence goes on from CATNEU010000157.1 coordinate 2,836, forward strand.
GGCAAAGCACGGCGCTTAGGATTCCAGCAAGCATCTTTTTCATACAAAACTGTCCTTTCCTGAGGCTGTACGCCTCTTTGGCGACAGCCTGTTATTTTATAGCGGATTCCACGCCCGATACGATCGACTCCGCACCGGACTCGACGCCGGAAACAACGCCCGACGCACCGGACTCGGTTCCGGAAACAATGCCCGACGCATCGGACTCCAGGCCGGATACAAGACCCGAGCTTTCGCCGGAACCAGTAACGGATGATGCAGAGCTCGCGCTCGAGGTCTTGGAAGACGCTCCGGAAGCCGCCGAAGAGCCATCCTTGCCATTCGAGCAGCCGGCAAACAGCGCACCCATCATCGTAACCAAACAAACTGCAGCAAGTACTTTTTTCACCGCATTTTCCTCCTTTTTTTAAAGCAGGCGATTCCCTTGCGGTTTTGTCTTGCTCGTTTTGTTCTGTTATTATTCTAAAAGAACACCGGGCAATGCAAAACCTAAGCGGGGTAAATCGCATGTAAAGTTTGTGTAAAACGGCGTATCTCGCTTTACGGATTCTATTCTTTCCAAAAAAACGTGCGCAATACATACCACGCGCGCAGTTGCATTTGCAAAGCAAAATTTTATATGCTACACTTAGAACAGTTTAACGAAAACCTGCCAAAACACATCTGTTTGCCCGTCTCTTTACCTGCCGGACGCTGCATAAATTCCTCTGGAAAAAACGCCGGTTTCTCCGATTTTTCCCGGCAAACATCGCATACTATTAGAAGTATGCAGATTGCGGCGCCGGCAGGGCGCTGCTTATCAAAATCCAAGCGGTAAAGGATGAATTGATTTGATCTATGCGGCCGTTTCAAAACGCGGGCTATCGCTCTGGCGCATCAGGCTGCTCCTGCTGGCCTTTCTGCCCAGCGTGCTGGTCTCGCTTTTTTTCGATGTGTTCACCTACTGGTGGAACTTCTGCACCATCGCCTGGGTCGCCGTTTTTGTGCTGTTTTACTTCGTCTATTTCCCGGTGCGGTGCTTCCGCCTGAAATACGCCGTGGATAAAAGCGCCGTTGTTCTGCGGTACGGCGTTTTTTATGTGCGCACAAAATATATGCTGCTGAGTTCAGTCCAATATGTTTCGGTTTCACAGACGCCGCTGCAAGCCGTGCTGGGCATTGCCAACGTCACGGTGCACGCGGCGGGCGGCACGATCGTGGTTCCCTATCTGCGCGAACGGCAGGCCGCGATGCTGCGCAAGGCGCTTTCTCCCAAGCTGCGCAACATCGCATCCACGCTGTAGGAAGGGGGCCGCCATGCAGAAATACCATCCGCATCCCGTCAACATCTTTGAAAACATGGCGCAGTTTCTGTTCCTGCTGATTATCCCGCTCGTGCGCGGCCTGCTGACCTCAACCGACGGCTTCGGCACTTGGATCGAAGGCGCCTGGATGGACATTGCCGTGCTGCTGCTGATCTTCACACTGTCCGCGGTCAAATGGATGATGACGACCTATGAAATCTGCCAGACCGGCTTGCAGGTCCAAATGGGCATATTGATCCGCAAGAGCTTTTTTTTGCCGCAGCAAAAGCTTGCCTCCATCGTGATCGAGGCCCCGTTCCATCTGATCCCGTTTCATGCCGTCAAGCTCAAATGCGACACCGACTCGGGAAACCCCAAAAAATACGACTTTACAATCACCATCTCCAAAGACCGCGCCGCGGATATCCTCAAACGGCGCGAGCAGCTCAACACCTCCAAAA
>CATNEU010000158.1 GCA_950097605.1 uncultured Oscillospiraceae bacterium
TCCCGCCAGAATGCACGATTCTACCCCTGCGCACGCTGTGCTTGTGGCAGAATTGCCGCAGAGCGGCGATTATACGTTTATGTGCAAGGCGATCCGGGTTCTGCGGAACCCTCCCGCCAGAATGCACGATTCTACCCCTGCGCACGCTGTGCTTGTGGCAGAATTGCCGCAGAGCGGCGATTATACGTTTATGTGCAAGGCGATCCGGGTTCTGCGGAACCCTCCCGCCAGAATACACGAATATTCGCTTGCTGTGCGGGGGCTTTGGGTCTTGGATACGCATTCGCTCTCTGCACCGTGCAACGAGAGAAGCAAACCAACCGAACATAGAAAACAGGAGGAAACCACGATGAGAATTGGACATGGGTATGACGTGCATAAGCTCGTGGAAGGCCGGGAACTGATCCTAGGCGGCGTTTCCATCGAACACGAAAAAGGCCTCGCCGGCCACTCCGACGCCGACGTGCTGGTGCATGCCGTTATGGATGCGTTGCTTGGCGCCGCCGGACTCGACGACATCGGAACCCACTTCCCGGATACCGACGAACGGTTCAAGGGCGCGGACAGCATGCGTCTTCTGGAGGAAGTGCTGCATCTGCTGCATGCCAAAGGGTACCGCATCAGCAATATTGACAGCACCATCCTGGCGCAGGCGCCCAAGCTCCGCCCCTACATTCCGCAGATGCGGGAAAACATTGCGCGCTGCTGCAGCCTGCCTTTGGACGCTGTAAACGTCAAGGCAACCACCGAAGAGGGGCTCGGTTTCACTGGAAAAAAACAGGGCATCGCCGCGCACAGCGTCTGCCTGCTCTATAAACTATAAGCGGCGGGAAAAGCAAGCACAAAGAAACAAGGAGGCCCTTTCGGTATCGTCCGGAAGGGCCTCCTTGTTTTTCTTTCTGTAAAAGCAAACGGCAGCGGATTATAAAACGCTTTTGATAGAGAATTTCTCAGATTCGTATATGTGTTCAAGCGTCGCCAGTATTTTTTTGCATTCCGCCAAAAACTCCCCCTCCTCGCCGTTGGCCGCAAGCGGCGCCAAACGCGCGGAGGTCGAGGTGATTTCATCAATCTGATGGTGCCGGATATAGAGGATTAAATACTGTTCATGCCGGTGCCAGGTCCTGTCAAACTCCTCTGCGAGCTGCTCGGCGCCGTCATAGTCGTCCACCTCTGCGGCAGCATAGGCCTGCGTGAGCAATTGCGTCATCTCCTGCTGGGTGTTGTGCAGATACCACAGCCCCAGAATACTCAGCAGCATAACGGTTATCAAAATGGTGATGGAAACCCTGACTCTGTTCAAGATCGGCCCTTCTCCCTTCGTATAAGATTGTAGCTGCCGTCGTTCTGCGCGGTCAACAAAAAGATATCCTTCACTTCGCATTTTTCCTTTTTCAGAAGCTTCGGCAGCCAGTCCTTTTTCACCTGTAGGTCGTGCAGCGCTTCGTCAACCAGTACACCGTCTGAAACGATGACGCTTGGCGGCGGCAGATTGTCGGTTGGAGAGGGCTGTGCGCCAACCATCGAGGCTGTGGCAGGCCGGTTGTCGAACGGCTGGTAAATGCTGACCTTTCCGGTGGTCTCCACAATGGCAAACGAGACCTCCTTGACGTCGAAGATGCTGTTGCTGCGCAGTTCCTCCATTAAATCGTCGATGGAAAACCGCAGCTTTTCCATTTCTTTTTGGTCTATTACGCCGTCTCGGATGATGATTCGCGGCCTTCCGGAGACCAGACGGCGCACCTTATAGTTTTTAAGCGCCAGCGCGGAAGTCAGCACCTCAAGAGATACCAGCACAAGGATCGGAACCACGCCGCCAATCAGGGGGATATTGGTATCTTCAATCGGCAGAGTGGCAATGTTGGATATCAGTATGGTCACCACAAATTCGGAGGGCTGCAGCTCTCCAAGCTGCCGCTTTCCCATAATTCGCAGTGCAATCACGATTAAAAGATATAATACTAACGTTCTGAAAAAGACTATGGTCATAAAAATCGCGTCCTCTCCTGTTTGCTCGGTGCGGCGGCGGCCGGCACCAGGTACCGTATGGTTTAGTATGGATGGGAAAATCTCTGTTATGCAGTAGCGGCGGGGAATGAAACCGGTGGAAGCGGGTAAAAATACTACCAACCGGAAATCCTGCACCAAAGGAGCGTTTTTATGATTGCATGGCTGAAACACCGTTTTTCCTATATGATGAACTCCAATATGCCGCTCAACCGGAAGCAAAAGGAACAAAAGCCCGCCAATCCCGAGCTGCTTTATCCCTCGCTGCTGGATAATAACATTACCATTCGTCAAAAATTTTCAAACTCGTCCGATTTGCTGATCAATGAGTTTGTTGTGGCGGGACACCGGGTGTCGCTTGTGATGTGCGAGGCAATGATCAACACCCAAACCATGACGGAAATCCTGCTCGAGCCTATGATGAGCCTGCAGTTGCCGCCGGAAAGCCCGCCCGAGGCATTGCTCGACTGGATCCGGAACGACGCCGTCCTCAGTTCCGACCAAAGTGAAATCCGCACCTTTGACGAGGTGTTCCAGTTTATTATGTCCGGATTCGTCGTGGTATTGATCGACGGACTGCAAATCGGCACCTCGCTGGGAATGCAGGGCTTTGCCTACCGCAGCGTCAGCGAGCCTTCGACCGAGGTCAACGAGCGCGGCTCGCGCGAGGGCTTTGTGGAGCCCATCCGCATCAACCTGTCGATGATCCGCCGCCGCATCAAATCCCCCACAATGAAATTTGAGCTCTCTCAAATCGGCACCAAAAGTAAAACCGATATCTGCCTGGTCTATCTAACCGATATGGTGTCCAAGCGCCTGCTGGAACAGGTGCGGCACCGGTTGGCACAGGTCAAGCTGGACGTGCTGCTGGAGTCGGGATACCTGCAGCCCTATCTCGAAACCGGACCGGTCTCCATATTTTCTTCGGTTGGCGTGACCGAACGGCCCGATACGCTCTGCGGCAAAATTCGTGAAGGGCGCATCGCCGTGCTTGTGGACGGCACGCCGTTTGCGCTGATCGTCCCTTACCTGTTCAGCGAAAACTTTCAAAGCCTCGACGACTACTGTCACCGCCCCTATTTCACCTCGTTCATCCGCATCCTGAAGTACCTTTCGTTTTTCTTCACGATCCTGCTGCCGGGCCTCTATGTTGCGGTGGCCAATTTCCATCCGGAGATGTTTCCGCGCGCGCTGTTGTTCAATGTGGCGGCGGCCGAGCAGTCCACGCCGCTGCCGCTGGTCTTTGAGGCGCTGATTATCTTCCTAATTTATGAGATCATGCGGGAAGCGGGCCTGCGCCTGCCGCGTCCGGTAGGGCACGCGGTCAGCATCGTGGGCGCGCTGGTCATCGGCGACGCCGCGGTCACCGCCGGTCTGATCGGCGCGCCGATGGTCATGGTTGTCGCGCTCACGGCAATCAGCTCATTTGTTGTGCCCTCTATTTACGAGCCGGTCACGCTGCTGCGCTTCACGTTTATTTTGGTTGGCGGCACCATGGGCCTATATGGAATCGCGCTGGTGCTCTGTGTAGTGGGGATTAACCTCTGCACGCTGACTTCATTCGGCATCCCCTACACCGCTCCAATCACCCCGTTTAACATGCGGGACATGCGCGATGTGTTTATCCGCACAAGCTGGCGTTCCATGAGCGACTATACGCCCAAAATACAGGATATGCCGGGTTCGGCATACGGCGATGAAAGCGGGGAGTAGCACAATATGAACAGAGGAAGAATTAGTGTGGGGCAGATGGTTATTCTGCTCTATATCAGCCGGGTTTTCACGGCGATGACCTTTGCGCCGCAGTATGCGGCGGACGCAAACGCGTCCGCCGCTCTGCTCGGCATTGCGTTCAGTGTGCTGGCCGACTGCATTGTGCTGATCCCGGCGTTCCTGCTCTATCGCCGGATGCGGCGCGGCAACGTCATCGACGCTTGCTATAACACGATGGGACGCGGCGGCGGCGTGGTCTACGCCGTGTTTTACAGTCTGTTTTTCTTTTTTGCCGCTCTTTCCACCCTGAACCAATTCACCTTTTTCATGAGCAGCGCCATTTTTCCAAACACGCCGGTCGTCTACCTGCTGGTTACATTTCTCGCCGTTGTGCTCTATGCCTCTTATCTTGGTATCGAGGGGCTTGCCCGGTTTTCCACCCTCGTGTTTGTCGGCTTTCTGATCGCGCTGGCCTTTATTCTCACGGCGCTGGCAGCATCCAACAACATCCAAACCCTTTATCTGCGCGGCCTGTTCTACAATGGGTGGAAGCCGCTGTTCGGCGCGGTCTCGCAGAATATCACCCGCAACCTCGAGCTGGTCGCCCTGCTGTTTATCGCGCCGATTGCCAAGGGCAACAAAACCGCCGGCTATCTCGTTTGGCTGCTGCTGTTTTCGGCG
>CATNEU010000159.1 GCA_950097605.1 uncultured Oscillospiraceae bacterium
GGGAGCGCGGCCAAAGGCAGAGCCTTTGGGCTATTAGTTTTGAAACAAGCGCCGAACAGCGCGTTTAGCGCTGTTTTGTGCTTTTGGCACGTGCAAATCAGGGATTTGCCGGCGCGGTTATAAAAAATAGCCGCTGCACGGTGTGCAGCCCGCGCGGGAGCGCGGCCAAAGGCAGAGCCTTTGGGCTATTAGTTTTGAAACAAGCGCCGAACAGCGCGTTTAGCGCTGTTTTGTGCTTTTGGCACGTGCAAATCAGGGATTTGCCGGCGCGGTTATAAAAAAACAGAAGACTTGTTCGCGGCGCGGCGCGCCCCGCGGGCAAGTTTTTGTTTTCGGGAATTGGGCGGCCCGCGCGCTTTTTGGCAGCCGCCGGGCGAGTTGACAAATAAAGCCGATGGGTGATAGAATAGAATCGGTTGCATATGGGCAGCGCGCGTATGCGCCGCCCATATGCAAGATGTTTATGCGGCGGGGCCTGGATGCTTTGGCCGCAAGGAAATACTGAAATTTACATGCACATACGCCAGCCGCCGGGCCCGTTTGGGGACGGGGCGGCGGGAAGGGATACGATGGATATATGATCAGAAGCATGACGGGGTATGGAAGGTCCTGCCAGATCATCGGCGGCCGGGAGATCACCGTGGAGATTCGCTCGGTCAACCACAGGTTTTTTGAATGCAGCACGCGGGTACCGCGGGTATATGGTTACCTGGAGCAGCGGCTGAAGAGCTTTTTGCAGGCCCGCGCCGCGCGCGGGAAAATCGAGGTGGGCGTCACCATTGTTGCCGTAGACAGCGCGGACGCGCAGGTCTGCGTCAACGAGGCGCTTGCCGCCGAATATGTGGAGCAGCTTCGCCGGTTCGGCGAAAAGCTGCAGTTGACGGATGACCTGTCGCTCTCCGCCATCGCGCGCTTTTCGGATATCTTTGTCGTCCGCAAGGAAGTGGAGGACGAGGAGGAAGTTTGGAATGCGGTGGAACAGGTGGCCGCGCAGGCCGCGGACGCCTTTGTGCGGATGCGGGAAACCGAGGGAGAAAAGTTGAAACAGGATATTCTGAACCGCCTTTCCGAGATCGAGGCCGACACCGCACGCGTCGAGGAGATTTCGCCGCGCACCGTGGAGGAATACCGCAGCCGCCTCTATCAGAAGCTGCAGGCCATTTTGGAGGACCGCAGCGTGGACGAGCAGCGCATTCTGACCGAAGCCGCGCTGTTTGCCGAAAAGATTGCCGTGGACGAGGAGACCGTGCGCCTGAAAAGCCACATCGCGCAGTTGCGCGGTATGCTCGAGGACGACGCGGCGGTTGGGCGCAAGCTGGACTTTCTGGTGCAGGAGCTCAACCGGGAATGCAACACCATCGGCTCCAAGGCAAACGACGTGGAAATTGCCCGGCTGGTTGTCAATATGAAAGCAAATATAGAGAAGATCCGCGAGCAGATTCAGAATATCGAATGATGCGGCGCGTTTGGCGCAGACAGGGTTTGATAGGGGAGGCCCGCGGTTTCCTCTGGATGCTATGAACAAGGAGAATAAGAATATGAAGCTGATCAACATAGGCTTTGGCAACATGGTTTCGGCCAGCAGGCTGGTGGCGATTGTCAGCCCCGAGTCCGCACCGATCAAGCGCATTATACAGGATGCGCGCGACAAGGGCTCGCTGATCGACGCGACCTATGGCCGGCGCACCAGGGCGGTCATCATCACCGACAGCGACCACGTGATCCTCTCGGCCGTACAGCCCGAGACCGTGGCCAACCGCCTGACCGAGCGCGACGATGCTGACGACGAGGAGGAAACCGAAGATGACGCCTGAGAAGGGGCTATTGCCGGAGAAGGGGCTGCTAATTGTGTTGTCCGGGCCTTCGGGCTGCGGGAAAGGCACCGTTTTGGCCCGGCTGCTGCAAAACGATTCCGGGACCGCCGCGTCGATATCCGCGACCACCCGCGCGCCGCGCGAGGGCGAGCGCGACGGCGTGCACTACTATTTCATCAGCCGGGAGGCGTTTGAGAGCCGGATCCGGTCGGGGGAAATGCTCGAATACGCTTCGTATTGCGGCAACTACTATGGCACGCCGAAGCAAGCCGTTGAGCGCCTGCGGGAGCAGGGAACCAACGTAATCCTCGAGATAGAGCTCCAGGGCGCAATGAAAATCAAGCGCTCCTGCCCGGACGCGCTGTTTGTGTTCATTATGCCGCCTTCGTTGCGCGCGCTGCGCGAGCGGCTGACCGGCCGGGGCACCGAGGACGCCGCCACGGTGGAAAGCCGTCTCGCGGTAGCCAAGAGCGAAATCGCGCAGGCGGACCAGTATGATTACATTGTTGTAAACGATACCGTGGAACAGGCGGTCGCGCAGTTGCAAGCCGTCCTGCTGGCGGAGCGGGTGAAAAACGTGTGCAAACAAAAATTGATAGATGAGGTGCTGAACAATGCTTAGACCTTCCATTAACGAGATTCTCAAGCCCGGCGAGAGCTACTATTCGCTCGTCATGGCCGTTGCCAAACGCGCCCGTGAAATTGCGGACGAGGAGTTTGAGGAAAAAGAGACTGTTAAAAAAGAAAAAGCCCTGCTGGACAAAACCGCGGATAAGCTCAAAACCGGCATCGAGAAGGTGGACTTCTCCAATGAAAAGCCGGTGCGCGTTGCAGTGCGCGAATTCGCGCAGGGCAAATACCACCTCGTGGAAGACCCGAATATCGGCAAGGATATTGAAGAGGAATAGACCATGTGAACAGCGGGCCTGGCGTCCGGGCGCGGCTGAAAGAGGCCGCTGGCTATTGGAGTATGCGCTGCCGCTTTATGAGCGGTAAGGCGCGGCCGGCGGGTTTCTGTGCCTGCAAAGGGCGCCATACGGTCTATTGGCTGAAAACAGCCCCCGGCGCGTCTGCAATGCGGCCCGTGGGCTTTTTCTGGTTGTATACGCGCCGGGTATCGGGGCGCACGCCGTTCGATACCGGATAGCTGAAAGGATGAGGTGACGGAGGATGCAATTGCAGGGCAAAACGGTGGTTTTGGGTGTATCGGGTGGAATAGCGGCGTATAAGGCGGCAGCGCTTGCAAGCATGCTGACCAAAGCCGGTGCGGATGTGCATGTCATTCTCACCCGCAACGCGACGGAGTTTATCGCGCCGCTGACGTTTGAGACGCTCACGGGCAACCGTGCGATAACCGATACCTTCGACCGGAATTTTGAGTGGAACGTGGAACATGTGTCGCTCGCCAAACGCGCAGACGCGTTCTTGATCGCCCCCGCAACCGCCAACGTGCTCGCAAAGCTTGCGCACGGCCTCGCGGACGATATGCTGACCACGACGGTGCTGGCCGCGCGCTGCGCAAAGATCGCGGCGCCCGCCATGAACACCGGTATGCTGCAAAACCCGGTTACGCAGCGCAATCTGTCCATACTGCGCGAGCTTGGATTTGTGCTGGTGGAGCCGGACAGCGGCCGCCTGGCCTGCGGGGACGACGGCGCCGGCCGCCTGCCGGACCCGGAGGTTCTGTTTGAGGAACTCTGCGCGCAGATCGCCTGCGAGAAGGACCTTGCGGGACGCAGAGTGCTCGTGACGGCGGGCGCGACCCGCGAGAGCATCGACCCCGTGCGGTATATCACCAACCACTCCACCGGAAAGATGGGTTATGCGCTTGCGCGGGCCGCCATGCAGCGCGGCGCGGCCGTTACGCTCGTTACGGCGAAAACAGAGCTTACGCCGCCGCCGCATGTCGAGGTGGTGCGCGTGGATTCGGCAATGCAGATGGCAAACGCCGTGCTCTCACGGTTTGGAAGCTGCGATATCCTGCTCAAAGCGGCCGCCGTGGCGGACTATACCCCGCTCGAGACCTCTCTCGATAAGATCAAGAAAAAAGACGGCGACAGTACGCTTGCACTGCGCCGCACCCGGGACATTCTGGCCGAGTGCGGGGAGAAAAAGCGCCCGGGACAGATTCTCTGCGGCTTTTCGATGGAAACGCGGGACCTGGTGCAGAATTCCCGCGACAAGCTCGCGCGCAAAAACGCCGACCTGATTGTTGCCAACAGCCTGCGCGAAGAGGGCGCGGGCTTTGGGAGCGATACGAACGTCGTGACCCTGATCCGGCCGGAGGGCGCCAAGCAGCTTCCGAAAATGGACAAACTGGAGGTTGCGCACGCGGTGCTCGACGAGATTTTGCAAATCGGCGCCGCCAGGTGAGCGTTTGCTCTGCGGCGGCTATTGTATGATAAAAATAAAGGCGGGAGGCGTTTGCGATCGCACAGGTGAAAATAGCACAGGTAGCGGTTGAAAAGGCCTCCTTCCGCTTTGATAAGCTCTTTGACTACCGCATCCCCGAGGCGTTTTTGGACCGGGTGCTGCCCGGCGCGCCGGTGATCGTGCCGTTTGGCCGGTCGGACCAGCCCCGGCA
>CATNEU010000160.1 GCA_950097605.1 uncultured Oscillospiraceae bacterium
CAGTGCTTATCTCCTATTACAAATGCATAAAAGTGTTGCTATGACCAGATCGCAAAACAGCACTGGGGTGTCAAGATTTGAAGCTTCAGGTTTCTAAATATATACTATATAGCAACTTTCGACAAATTCATATACTTCATATATCGCCCATATTTTCATGGTCTGTCTCTGCTTTATAGCGTTATAGATGCATCTTTCTTTTAACTTGTCGCTCATGCCGCGACGGGCACTTCCTTTTTGACAGACAAAAAGGAAGCAAAAATCTGGTTAAGGGGTGCCGCTACCTTCCTCCAATTGACGCTGCGCCGTATTCGGATAAGCAAAGGACGACGGTGCAGCGGTCGCAGGAGGTGCACCGATGGGTCGGAAGACGCGCCCCTTAACAATCCCCCAGCCGTACCCAAGCTGGGGTGCTTTAGAGTGGGGTTATTGCGAGGGAGGGGCTGGTCGATAACGTTCCCCTCTTTTGCAGCCAGCCTATTTCTATCGGTTTAACTTCCCTCCTGGAACGGGGATCGTTAAGGGGGCAGGCCCGCGACCCTGCGCCGCGCTTCTCGCGACCGCAGAGCCGCCGCCCTTTGCTGCGCCGTGTTCGGCGTGCAGTCCATTGGAGCGGCGCCGTTAGCCCCTTTGACTGAGTTTTTGCATCCTTTTTTCTCACAAAAAAGGATGGGCCCGTCGCGGCCCGAGCGACAAATGAAAAGATAGATGCATCAAAATAAATATTATATAAAGAAAAGGATTGCAAAGGGTATCTCCCTTTACAATCCTTTTCTCTGTACTCTGTGCCGCCAGCGGCTATAGAAAAAGAAACCGCCCCCCATGCAAAGCACAGCCGCAAACAGCCACGCAATGAGCCGCCATATCTCCCGTTTCGCATCCGTGTGGGGGATATGCTCCCACACGAGGGCAGAAAAGCCGGGCGTGTCCAAAACCGTGACCGCGGGTGTTTCCGTGACCTGTGTGTAGCCGTCGAACAGGTAATAGCGGGTTTGTCCCGCCCCGCTGGCGCGCAGGATATAGGTCGCGGGAAATGGTGTGTACTGTTGCGGCTCGATCAGGCGGTCGGGCGTTAAGCCCTCCTGCTCCGCCAGCTTTTTGCTGACAAAGTAAAAGGCGTCGGTTTCAGAGCTTCGGATGGTATAGTAGGCCGGATTCTCCAGAGGGACGTGCACCAGCGCACCGGGCCGCCCCTCCTTAGTGGTCACAAAATCGTAGCCGACCAGGGTTTGAGAAGCATCCAGGTCTTTGTTTTCAGAAAAAGCGGACGGGTCAAGTTCATAGAGGGGCAGGACGGTTTCAATTTTTGCGCCGTCTCCGGCCTGCTCAAGTACAAGCGGTTCATATTGCTTAAATTTGTATGGAATGTCTTCCGGCCATGTGTAAGCGTTTGCGGGAAGAGGTGAACAGAACAGTATAAGAATCGGCAGCAATGCGGCAAAAAAGCGTTTCACGACAAATTCCTCCCATATGGGATCATCCTGGCGAACAGCCGGGCGTGTCCACCTCTAGTATACCGAAATAGGAATTTGATGGCAATGAACATGCGGCAAGTTTTTTGAGCGGAGGCAGTAAAATTATGCTACACGCATCCGTGTGTTCCAAACAGGCCGAAAACCGTCAAAAAAAGCCGCGTGAGAATTTTCACGCGGCTTTCGACGACAAATAGAAGATTGCGATTGACAAGCAGAACTATCTGTTATATAATAGTATACTGTATCAATATGGGCAAGTAGGCTGTAACACATGAAGTATTATAGCATACCCAAACGGAAATATCAAGCCCGTCCCGCAAAAAAACTTGTAGAGGCGGCGCAGATATTTGTTGTTTTTGCATAAACGTGTAAATAGATGAATGGAGTGATTGAACCGATGGTGAATGTCAAGCCCGTGCAGCTCGGTAAAAATGTCCGTATGAGCTTTTCACGCATCAATGAGGTATTGGAGATGCCCAACCTGATTGAGGTGCAGAAAAATTCATACAAATGGTTCCTTGACGAAGGGTTGAAGGAAGTCTTTAAGGATGTCTCCGAAATCACGGATTACACCGGCAATCTTGTGCTTGATTTCATTGACTACCGTCTGGACGACAAGCCGAAGTACAGCGTGGAGGAGTGCAAGGAGCGCGACGTCACCTTTGCCGCGCCGCTGCGCGTCCGCGCCCGGCTTCTCAACAAGGAAACCGGCGAGGTCAAGGAGAACGAGGTCTTCATGGGGGATTTCCCGCTGATGACCGAAAGCGGCACCTTTGTCATCAACGGTGCGGAGCGCGTCATTGTCTCCCAGCTTGTGCGTTCGCCCGGCGTTTATTACAGCATGACGCACGACAAAACGGGTAAAGAGCTCTATGCCGCCACGGTGATCCCGAACAGGGGCGCCTGGCTCGAATACGAAACCGATGCGAACGACGTGTTTTACGTCCGCATTGATAAAAACCGCAAAATTCCGATCACGGTGTTCATCCGCGCGCTGGGGCTCAGCTCCGACCACGAGATCCTCGATTTCTTCGGGGAGGACGAGCGTATCATTGAAACGCTTAAAAAGGACAACACCAAAAACACCGAGGAGGCCCTGCTCGAAGTATACCGCAAGCTGCGCCCGGGCGAGCCGCCGACCGTGGACAGCGCGAAAAGCCACATCGACATGCTGTTCTTTGACCCCCGCCGTTATGATTTGCAGAGATTCGGCAGATATAAGTACAACAAAAAATTGGCAATCGGCGGCCGCCTGATGGGCCGTGTCGCAGCCGAGCCGGTCATCAATCCGCTCACCGGCGAGCTGCTGGCCGACGCGGGCGACGTGATCAGCCGCGAAAAGGCGATGGAGATCGAGAAATCCGGCGTGGACACCGTGGTCATTAAGCTGGAGGACGAGCGTCTCGTCAAGGTCATCTCCAACGGCATGGTGGATATCAACGACTTTATCAAGATCGACGCCAAGGCGCTCGGCGTCAACGAGAAGGTCCGCTTCTCGGTGCTCAAAGAAATCCTCGACCTCTATGGCGTCGCCAACAAAGAGGTGCTCGAGGATGTGATCAAGCAGCGGCTGGAGGATCTGATTCCGAAACACATCACAATCGACGACATCTTCGCGTCGATCAACTATATGAACTGCCTGGGCAACCACGTCGGCGACCTCGACGATATCGACCATCTCGGCAACCGCCGCATCCGTTCGGTCGGCGAGCTGCTGCAAAACCAGTTCCGCATCGGCTTTTCGAGGATGGAGAAGGTCATCCGCGAGCGCATGACCCTGCAGGCGCAGGACACCGATGTTGTGACCCCCCAGGCGCTGATCAACATTCGTCCGGTTGTCGCGGCGATCAAGGAGTTTTTCGGTTCCTCGCCGCTGTCGCAGTTTATGGACCAGACCAACCCGCTTGCGGAATTGACCCACAAGCGCCGTCTCTCCGCGCTGGGCCCCGGCGGCCTCTCGCGTGACCGCGCGGGCTTTGAGGTCCGCGACGTGCACTACAGCCACTATGGCCGTATGTGCCCGATCGAGACGCCGGAAGGCCCGAACATCGGCTTGATTTCCTATCTCGCGACGTTTGCGCGCATCAACGAATACGGCTTTATCGAAGCGCCGTACCGCCGCGTAGACCGCGAAACCGGCGTGATTACGGGCGAGGTTGTATATATGACCGCCGACGTGGAGGACAACTATGTCGTCGCGCAGGCAAACGAGCCGATTGATGAAAACGGCCGGTTTGCAAGGCCGCGCGTCAACGCGCGCCGCCGGTCCGAGATCATTGAAATCGAGCGTGAAAAATGCGATTTCATGGACGTCTCGCCGAAGATGGTTCTCTCGGTGGCGACCTCGATGATTCCGTTCCTTGAAAACGACGACGCAAACCGTGCGCTGATGGGCTCGAACATGCAGAGGCAGGCGGTGCCGCTTCTGAAAACCGAGTCTCCAATTGTCGGCACCGGTATGGAATACAAAGCCGCGGTCGATTCGGGCGTCGTGGTGCTCTCCAAGCACACCGGCGTGGCAGCCAGCGTCTCGGCGGACAAAATTGTAATCCAGACCGAGGACGGCGAAACCGTGGAATACAACCTGATCAAGTTCAAACGTTCCAACCAGGGCACCTGCGTCAACCAGCGCCCGGTGATCCAGACCGGCGAAAAGGTGGTCAAGGGCCAAGTGATTGCAGACGGACCCGCAACCAAGGATGGCGAGATCAGCCTCGGCAAAAACGCGCTGATCGGCTTTATGACCTGGGAAGGCTATAACTACGAGGACGCGGTTCTGATCAACGAAAAGCTTGTGCGCGACGATGTGTACACCTCCATTCATATAGAAGAATACGAAATTGAATCCCGGGATACCAAGCTCGGACCCGAGGAGATCACGCGCGACATCCCCAACGTCGGCGAGGACGCGCTCA
>CATNEU010000161.1 GCA_950097605.1 uncultured Oscillospiraceae bacterium
GCAGGGTCAGCCCGGTGATGCATTTATCCGAGTCGGTATAGGCGCTGTGGCGGTAGGAAAGGTCGAGCGCATCGCCCGCAAATTCGCCGGGCGTACCGTCCGCCGAAAGGTGGCTGCAAGCAGCCAGCACATCCTTCATTTCGCCGCCATAGGCGCCCGCGTTCATATAGGCGGCGCCCCCCGCGCTGCCTGGTATGCCCCAGGCAAATTCCAAGCCGGTCAGCCCGTGCCGATACGCAAAATAGCAGACCTGCGCGAGCGGCAGGCCCGCACTGCAGCGGATGGTGGTTTCGTCCGCAAGCGAGATGCCGCCGAAACCCGTGCCGAGGCGGACCACCACGCCGCGCAGACCTGTGTCCGCAACCAGCAGATTGGAGCCCTTGCCGATAATGGTCATCGGCAAGCCGTGCTCTTTGCAATACCGCGACAGAGCGGCGATACAATCCGTGTCCCGCGGCTTGACAAACAGTTCGGCGGGGCCGCCGATTTTAAAGCTCGTATGCAGGGACATGGGCTCTTCCAACAAACACGCGGCGCCATGCGCTGCACAGATGCGCTGTAGTTCCTTGTGATACTGCATAGATCCCTCTCTCTTCCTAGGTGATATTGGTTTCAGTATGGACGCGCGGTCGCACCCGCATACGGGGGCCGGACGGGGCCATACAAGGCAAAGGGGAACTTTTGGTTTAAAAAGTCCCCCTTCCCATTAGTATACTATATGCAGTTGGATTATGCCAGATCCGCCGGCGAATTTCCACTTTTGGCGCGGCAGCGCACCTCTCCTGTTCCGCAGAAGATCAGACCGATTTGCCCAGGAACGCCGCTCCGATGATACCCGCGTCGTTGCCGAGCTCGGCAACACAGAGGCGGGTCCTTCTCGTAGTGTCCCGCAGGAAGTTCTCCGAATTGATGTATTCACGCAGCGGCGCAAGCAGGGTTTCCCCCTCCTTGCAGATGCCGCCGCCAATGCAGAGCACCTCCGGCTGGAAGATGTTGATATAGTTGGCAAGGCCGCAGCCCAGATATTTGATATACAAATCCACCACCTCTTTACCCGCGGCGTCTCCCTCGCGCATCGCGTCGAAGGCGGTTTTGCCGCTGACATTGTCGATGGTGCCGCCCGTGAGCGTCCACATCTTGGAGTTGGGATTGGCCTCCATGGCCTCTTTGGTCAGGTTGATCAGGCCGGTGGCCGAAGCATAGGCTTCCAAACAACCCCGGCGGCCGCAGGTGCACTGCCTGCCGCCGATCTCGATCACCGCGTGGCCGAGCTCCGCGCCCGCGAAGTTGAAGCCCGAATAGATCTTGCCGTCGATGATGATGCCGCCGCCCACGCCGGTTCCCAGCGTGATGGCAACCGCGTCCTTCACGCCCTTGGCGGCGCCCGCCAGCGCCTCGCCATAGGCGGCGGCGTTGGCGTCGTTGTCCACGAATACCGGACGGCCCAGCCGGTCGGCAATATACTGGCGCAACGGCACATGGTCAAACTGCAGGTTGTTGGAGTATTCGATATACCCGGTGTCGCGGTTGATGGTGCCCGGTGCGCCGATGCCCACCCATTCGAGCTGCTCCACCGGCACGCCGGCTTTCTCGCAGGCCTCGCGGCTGACCTTAACCATGTCGTCCATAATGTCCACAGCGGGGCGCGGCGACGCGGTTTTGATGCTCGCCTTGGAAAGAATCTTGTACGTCTCGTCCACGACGCCGGCAACAATGTTGGTTCCTCCCAGATCAATTCCTAAGTAGTATTTCATCTTCTCTATCCTCCAGAAACTACGCGCGCGCCGCTTTTCATCCTCTCTCTAAATAAGCGAAACGGGCCGCGTGAATGACAAAATAGTGGGCGCCAATAGGCCCTGCCGCCTGGCGGCGAAAGCCCCGGACCGCCTAGCAGCCCGCGCGCGCCGCCTTCCTGCTCTGCTGAAAGGCCAGAAAACGGTCTGCGTCGGCGTTGAGCACAAGCTTTTCGGGAAACCGGATCTCCGCAAGCACCCGCAGCACATTGGGAGTCTGCCCGATTGCATAGGCAAAGTGCGCGTCCGAGTTCACAACGACCGGCACTTCGTATTTCTTGCACAGCCCTGCAATCGACAGGCAGTTCTCCGCCGCCCCGGGCCGGAGTGCAAACGAGTGCTCGTTGAGCTCCACGGCCTTGCCGTACTCTTTAAAAGCGCGGACGGCGGCCTCATGGTCAAACTCGTATACAGCGCTCTCCGGATGCCCAATCAGGTCGGCCATGGGGTTTTGCGCAATTCCAATCCAGCCGCGGGTGTGCGCCGCCCTGTCCGCCGGCGGCAGCACCGGTTCGTGCATTGAGGCAATCACCCAATCCATCCCGCGCAGCATGCCGACGTCCATATCAAGGCCGCCTTCGTAGTCGCAGACGTTGGCCTCAATGCCCTTTAAAATCCGCACGCCGAAAAGCGTATCCGGAATCGCGTCCATATTGCCGAAATGCCAGATATGGGGCGCGTCCGGCATGGTGGGCGCATGGTCGGTAATCGCCAGCACTTTGATGCCGGCCGACGCGGCAAACTGCGCGTTTTCCAGCACGGTGCTGTACGCATGCGTCGAGGCGATCGTATGCACATGCGTATCGCAGACAATCTTCACGGTTGCATCATTTCCTTCCCTTTTTTCTCCACTCATCACCAAAATCCAAAGGTTGAAACGCGCCGCAGGCAGCGGATCAGCCGCCCGCAGCGCCGTCAACGCTGCAAACAATCTTGCCGGGTATCAATAGGAATCCCAGTCCACAACCGTTTCGGGCTGCGCGGCGTCCACCATGCCGAGCTTTTGCAAAAGCTCCTGCGCCGCGTTGTAGCCCATCTTTTTTTGACGGTTGTTCATCGCGGCAACCTCGATGATAATTGCAAGGTTGCGGCCCGGGCGCACCGGAATGGTCAGCGACGGGATATTCAGCCCAAGAATATCGGTGTACTCGTTTTCCATACCCATGCGGTCGTACACCTTCTCGGAGTTCCAGTGCTCAAGCTGGATCACCATGTCGATCTTTTCGGTCACTTTAATCGCGCCCATGCCGAAAATGCGGCGGGCGTTGATAATGCCTATGCCGCGCAGCTCCACAAAGTGGCGGATGTTCTCGGGCGCCGAGCCAACCAGCGTGCGGTTGGAAACCCGGCGGATTTCGACCGCGTCGTCCGCGATTAGGCGGTGCCCGCGGTTGACAAGCTCAATGGCCGTCTCGCTTTTACCGACGCCGCTCTCGCCCAGCAGCAGAATGCCCTCGCCGTATACCTCGACAAGCACGCCGTGCCTCGTGATGCGCGGCGCAAGGTCCACGCTGAGGATGGCAATTAGCCCCGACATGAAGTTGGAAGTGGATTCCTCGGTTCGCAGAATCGGCACCTCGTACTTTTTGGCAAACTTCAGCATCTCGTCGGTGACGTCCAACCCTCTTGTAATAATCAGGGCCGGCGGCTTCTGCGCAAAAAAGTCGTCCAAAATCTGCGCACGGCTCCCTTCGCAGAGCGTCTCAAGATAACCGCATTCGGCCTTTCCCATCAATTGAATGCGCACATTGTCAAAAAAGTCGTAAAATCCGGCCAGATACAGGCCCGGCCGGTTGACGTCGCTGCTGGTTACAAGGATTTCCGAAGCGTCCCTAGGCAGATAGATGCGCTCCAGCTTCAGCTCCTTGATCAGCTTGGAAAGCGCAACGGTAAACGGTGCATTCATATCCGCAACTCTCCGATCTATCAAAAATATGGGGATTCGATTTTGGGCGGCACTGCCGGCGCACCGGCAGCAGGCGTATCACGCGCCCGTTTTTTTGCACTGCACCCCTGCGGCATTCGGAAGCCCACCCATACAAAATGTAAAGAGATACTGCCGGCGCGGCGGGCGGACCAAACCACACGCCCGGCTTTAGGTCTTTACATAGCCGGGACGCTAGAACAAAACAACCCCCGAAGCCCGGTGCGATGGTTGTCTTTATTATACAATATGTCTGCACCGGTTTCAATTCAATTTGAGAAATTTCGCCCATCTGCGCACAGAAAAATTCTGTCTTAGCCCGAAAGCACGCGTCCATTTGTTACCGCGGAATGTTTACATCCTTTTAAATTCTGCTATAATGAAAAAGGAATACTGCCTCCCTTTGTAAAAGTACTTCGTATTTGCAAACCGCAGGCATGTCATCGCGGACCGGCTGCACGCTGCACGGCAAGGGCGTGCCTGCCGGACATGCTCAAAAAAAGAAAAGGAAAGGTATTTATGAGAGTTGCATTGTTTGTTGAAACCTACCTGCCCTATATAAACGGCGTTGTCACACATGTCAAACTGCTCAAAGAAGGCCTTGAAGCGCTGGGTCACGAGGTTTTGGTCATCACGGCCGATCCG
>CATNEU010000162.1 GCA_950097605.1 uncultured Oscillospiraceae bacterium
GCCGCCTGGACTACCCGCCTGTCAGCGACGAGGGCGAGGCCCATGTCAACCCAGGTGCATAGGATGCGCTGATCCAACAGCGTAAAAATAAGCCGCGGGCGTTCGGAATTCCGAACGCCCGCGGCTTTTTTGTGCCAGTCTTTTTTTTACCCAGCGGGCTCCAAGTCGGAAAGATACACCCAACTGTAAATTCCCTGCAAAAGGGCGCGATCCTCTTTGCACTGGAGAATCACGTCGGCGCGGCCTTTCACCCAATCCGGGATGCGCTGTCCCGTCGCATAGTGGGCAGCGCCCGGAAGCACCCGCACCCTGCTGCCTGTCCGCAATACCGTTTGCGGATTTTGTCCCTGCAGCGGCGTTAAATCCTCCGCGCGGCACCACCCCTTCGTATCCACATGATAACGGTGCGTGCCGCTGCCATGCACCCGGGTAACGGTCCCACGGTAGCGTTCCAGCAATCTGCCCGGCCGCTCCCCGGCGGCGGTCGCGCAGGGATACCCGGTCACGACCACCATGTCGCCCACCTTGTAGTCGGATGTGCCCGGCGCCGATGTTTCAGGCGTGGCGCTGTCGGTATGAAGGGCTGCCGACACCATATCTAGGAACCGCTGCCAGCCCCGGTCCAGCGTGCGGTGCGGGCAGTATTTCCCACTGAAATCCTGGTGCTTGCAGACCTTTTCAATTCCCCAGCCATACCGCTGCAAGATCTGCGCGGCCAGCGCGGCGCCGTTTGCCTCCGCTTGGTCAAAGCGCGGCCCGCCGGACTTGCTGTAGCAGATTTCTATGGCGATCCCATAGCGGTTCCCGCGCCCACCTGCGCCGTCGCCCGCATGCCAGGCATTCCGATTTTCGGGAATGCCGCGGACTGCTTCCCGGTCGTCCACCGCATAGTGAAACGACACTTCGTTGTCGTTGCGTTTCATATAGGAAATTTCCGCGTCCGCGCTGGCATCGTTATAGGTGTTGTGGATCACAACAAATTGCGGCGCCATCTCATAGGGGCATTTGCGCGCATAGCGGCTTGCATCCACGAGGTCTTCCCGAATCCTCAAGGCAACTCCCCCTATTTTTTCTTATGCTGCTTCACCAATTGGTTGCCATACACCCCCGCGCCCGCACAGAGGATTCCCTGCGTGAACGCTGTGAACACCGCTGCAAACACCTCCTGCACGCTGTCCATCCGCGAGGTGGCCAGCACCCACACGCAGCAGAGCAGGACACCTGCGGCGCCCACAGCGGCGGGTATATACCGATCGGCGAACCAGCCGGCTTTTTTGAGCGCGCAGCCCAGTGCATACAGCACCGGGACCAGCACCAGCAGCTCGGGTTTCACATATTCCAAATATTCCACACGTCCTTCCCCCCTATGTCTCTCTGTTCATCAGCGTGTCAATCCGACGGTGCGCCTGCTTGGCGCTCTCCTCCACCCGGGTAATCCGCTCGGAAAGCACGCTGAGCTTTTTGCCGATATCCCGCTGCTCCAGCAGCATGTCGTCGGTGCGCCGTTTGATGTACTCGATATCGGAAAGCAGCGCGCCGCCGCGCACGCCCTCCTGCCTTGCATCCCGGTGCAGCCCTGTCCGGTATGCGATCCAGGAGAACAAAACGGTGCTCATCGTGCCGAGCATTCCGATGACGAGTGCCAATATGTTCACGGTTTTCACCTCCTCGATTGGAAATGGATAAAAAGACGCCCTGAACGGGAGATCCGCTTCAGGGCATCTTTTTTGCACAAAGCCGTGCCAAGCTGTGCTCCGGCAAGCGGCGGGCCACCGAGGCCGGGTCCTGCCGCTGTCTGGAGCTAGTTTCAGTATACCACCCGTCCGGCGGCAATTCGTCCCCGATTTTTCCGAAGTTTACGAGGGATGTATTCCATAGAAAGCCATCGCAAAGTGGCGCAGCGCCTTTTCCTTCAGCACATAGATGTTGGACTTTTCATACCCCAGCTCGAGCACCAGCATCTGCACGGCAAGCGGCTCCTTATGCAGATACATGCGCTCCAAAACCCGCCGTTCCTGTGCGGTCAGCGCCTCAAGCGCTTTTTCAACCGCTTCCACCTCGTCCTGTTTGTTCTGCAGCAGCGCGCCAAACTCCTTCTCACATACAAAGTGGTCCAGCCGCTCTTCGGCGCTCGCACAGCGCAGGCTGGCGAGCTGGTCCAGCCGCTCGCGCAGATTTTCCACCGCTGTTTTGTGCGCGCCGTAGTTTTTCAGCCTGTCAATTACAAAATCCTTATACTTCATCGTATCCCCCTTTGCAGCTCACAGATGACCAGCCGGCTGCAAAGCCAGCCTTTTATAACGAGCCGGAAGCCGCCGGAGACCGGCGGCTTCCCATGCTGGATGTCCATTTTATCTCTGTCAACTCTTCGTAGTACGCAAAACTATGCAGCATGCCTGCCCGGTTTGGAAAGCGGGGCAGGAGCAGCGGTCCTGCGCGCAGGCTTTTTTCTGCGCACGGCGTGTCCGCGCCGCTTGGCCACTCTGCATGCCAGCTCCAGCAGGCCATACAGCGCGCAGGCTGCCAATAAAAACGCCGGGATACCGACCAACATCATCAAAACTTCCATTGCAGACTGTTCACCCATTTCTACTTCCTCCCAACTCTGTTGCAGCAAAACAAACGTTCGATTCCGCCGCTTAAAAAACTCCCCTTCTGCGGGGATTTGTTTGGAGCAACCGGTTTGTACGCCTATGCCTGTTGCATTTTTGTTGCACAGTGCAACCTTATGGTCTTATAATACACGATGCGAGTTGCTTTGTCAATCGGATTTCGCAACTTTTGCAACAAATATAGAATATGTGTTGCGCTGCGCTTTAAAATCTTGTATACTAAAGACAAACACAAAGGCGGTGAATGATTTGACAAACACAGAAATCGGCGCACGGATCAAACAGCGCCGCGAAGAACTGGGATATACCCTGCAGCAGGTCGCCGATCAAATCGGCGTTGCGCGCTCCACCATCCAGCGATATGAATCGGGGGCAATTTCTAAAATTAAACAGCCGGTAATCACCGCCATTGCAGGCGCGCTGGATACCCAGCCGGGCTGGCTCACAGGCGAGCAGGAGAGCGGCGCTCCGGCAAATACCGGCACGAGCGCAAAACAGCCGCTTGTATTAGACGATGAGACCATCTCCATTATCGACGAGCTGCGCACTCGTCCCGAAATGAGGATTCTCTTTTCCGTCAGCCAGAAGGCCTCGAAGGAGGACATTCTGATGGCCGTCCGGATTGTAAAGGCCCTGCGCGAAGAAAATCAGTAACGGAGGCGCTGATGGATGGAATACTGTATCCGTTTTATCGACCTGCCGCTCACTGTCAACGCCCTGGTCGTGCAGGACAGCGAAAACTTCTACAACATCTATGTCAACGCGGGCCTGTCCCACGAGAAGCAGCAGCAGGCCATCCTGCACGAGCTGCGGCACATCCAACGCGACGATTTCTACAGCGACAAAGAGATTGAAGACATCGAGGCGATGTAGCGTTTTCGCAACATGCCCCTATGCGTCCATTGAACAGGACGCATAGGGGCATGTTGCATGCTAGGACCTATCCCGCAGCGCCGCAGCAGCGCCGAATATCCGGCTGAGAACCTCCTCTGTTTCCGCGCGCGCTCCCTGGGACACATCTCCCGGCACAATGCAGATTCTGGTGTTTCCAACCGACAGCGGGGGCGGCGTTTGCCGCGCCTCCCCGAATCTGTTTCCATCAAGCCCGTTCATGCAGATCCCCCCCTTCAACACGTATGCGGCCCACGCCTTTTCTATGCCGCCTTGCTAAAAACGCGGCACGCCCGCATATACATGTGCAGAAGGGGGGATCGAGATGCCATACTGCATGTATCTCAGAAAATCCAGGGCGGATAAAGAGCTGGAGGCCCGCGGCGAAGGCGAGACGCTCTCCCGCCACGAACGGGCGCTGCAAATGCTCGCCACGCGACTGGGTCTGCCGGTCGCGGCAATCTACCGGGAGATCGTATCGGGGGAAACCATCTCCTCCCGCCCGGTGATGCAAACCCTGCTCAGCGAGGTGGAGCAGGGCGCGTGGGACGGCGTGTTCGTGATGGAGGTGGAACGTCTCGCACGCGGGGACACAATCGACCAAGGCATTGTTGCCCAGGCGTTCCGCTGCACAAACACCCGCATCCTCACGCCCGCCAAGATCTACGACCCGTCCAACGAGAGCGACGAGGAATATTTTGAGTTTGGCCTGTTTATGTCCCGACGGGAATACAAAACCATCAACCGCCGCCTGCAGCGCGGGCGCGCAGCCTCGGCCTCGGAGGGCCGGTATCCGGGCAGTTTGCCTCCATACGGCTACAGGCGCGTCCGCCTGGACGGCCAGAAGGGCTTCACTC
>CATNEU010000163.1 GCA_950097605.1 uncultured Oscillospiraceae bacterium
CGCCAATCCCGGCCAGAACCACCTTTTTCAAGCCTTCTCCCAATTCAGATAACATCGTGCTTCCTCCTTTATGCTGTGCGGTTGTTGTGGCACAGCGGGTTCTGTGGTGTGTTTCGGAACAAAACATTTGCGTTGGAATAGCAGTGCCTAGTAACAGTATACACAGCAATTGCATAAATTTTCTTTCCAGTTCTTGAATTGTTTATGGAAACGGCAGATTGCAAAACAATCCGGTATGTATGCGGAAGGCGGCATGTCCGTTTCAGCGTGCGCCTTTCTCTATTCCGTTTGAAATCAAACAGAACCCAACAGCCGCCGGACTTCCCATTCCAGCCGTTGTTGGGTTCTGTGCTGCCGTGTCCGCTAGGCGGCTATTGTTCTTTTTCCGGCTCGAGAAGCTTCAGATAGGTCTGGTACAGCAGGTCTTTGAGCACGAGGACGGCATCTTCGAGCGAGTAGTGATACTGCTCCATCGCCTCGCGGAACATCTGGCGGAATCGCCTGCTATACGCTTCACAGTCCACAACGTTTGGATAGGCGGCGAGTACCGGATAGAGCTTGCTCCAGTCCACGGTGTAGCCTTCGGCGGTGCTGCTGACGACGCCGCAGCCCTCGCAGTCCTCGCGCAGAAGGGCGTCGCAGCTAACGCCCAATGCTTCGGAGAGGGCGGCAATTTTGGCGGTTTCGGGCAGCACAAGGTTCGATTCCCATTTTGAAACCGTCTGCCGGGATACGCCCAGTCGTTCTGCAAGCTGGTCCTGTGTGTAATTTGCGTTTTTTCTGGCTTTCGCTATCTTTTCGCCTGTTTTCATGGGTCCCGCTCCTTTCGGTGACAGAGCGCATACGGAGCAGTCCGAATGCGCCGCACGATGAATCTTGACAGTCTGGTTGTGTTTTAGTATAGCACAACCGGACGGAAAGAAAACCATCCTGACGGTTCGAAATGCAACCTGGCGTTGCGCGGCGGATGAAAATGCTGGAAATGCATGCCCGGCGTTTAGCCCTGCGGCGCCGCGACGCCGTCCGCGTCGAAGGAAACGCCGATGGAAATGCGCTGCAGATAGGAGAGGATGCGCTGCTTTTCCTCCGCGTCGTTGACAAGAGAGGTCGTGCCGCCGGTCTGGATGCAGGGTAGGAAAATGGTCTTCACGCGACCGGTCCGGTCGATTTCAATTTTGAGCAACCCGGTATCGAGCGTGTCCATATTAAACCAGAAGTTGCCCAGACTGTATACAATGGGTTTTCCCTTATAATATTCCATCCCTTGCAGGCAATGCGGATGCGCGCCGACCACAACGTCGGCGCCCGCGTCGATATAGGCGCGGCCCTGCTCCCGCTGCGCTTTTTCAAGCTGCGCGGTGTTTTCGGTGCCCCAATGCACATAGGCCACAACAAAGTCGCTGTTTTGCTTTGCCTCCGCGATGGCTTGCAAAAATAAAGCGGGATCATAGGTGCGCAATACGCCTTCGCTGTCGGCGGACGCGCCGGGGGTCATGACGTTTTTTTCGGCGCGTGAGGCCGCAACATAGCCGATTTTGCGCCCGTCCAGCAGGTAATACTGCGGCTGCATGGCCTCCGATAGATTTCTTCCAGCGCCGACGCGGGCGATTTTGCTGTTGTCCAGCGTATCCAGCGTATCGAAAAACGCGTCCCGCCCATAGTCGTAGACGTGGTTGTTGGCAAGAGAGACGAGGTCCGCGCCCATTTGAGAGAGGATCTTCACTTTGCCGGGGTCGGCGCGGAAGGTATACTGTTTTCCGGGAAGCGGCGCGCCGCGCTTTGAAAACGAGAACTCGTTGTTGATAAGCAAGATGTTGGCGCTGTTCATCTGCTCGAGCAGGTCGGGGGAGAGGCAGTCGTATATGCCGTTTGGCTGCTTTTCATAGCGCAGCATATTGTGCCAGCCGTCGGCGAGATTGACGTCGCCCGTGAAACCCAGCGTGCATGAATCGGAGCCGCTGTCCCCATAGTCGTGCAGGTTGTCCTGCGTTTCGGCGGCCCGGCCATATCGGTCGGCCAGCACCTTGAAAGAACAGCCGGTCAACTCATAGAACATGGATTCGTCGTATGAGCGGTCCGCAAGCCGCCCGGCAAGGGCGTCCGCGAATCCGCTTTTGTACTGTTCACACCAGAGCAGGAACTCCTTCGAGACGGCTTTTCCCGCGCCGGCGGCGTCCAGCTCGGCGGCAAGCGCATCGTAGTCCACGGGTTTGGAGGAGCTTGAAGAATCCGGCCGGGAGGAGGATAGCTGCCCCAGGGCGTCTTCCGCCGGCTGTCCGCCGCCGCAGGAAGACAGCAATACCAGTACCGGCAGGAGAACGCACAGCAGCTTGAATTTCCGTTTCATAGTAGGCATCCTTTCGTTGTGCTGCAAGCAAAGCTTGCAGGTGTGCGGTGGCAAACGTTTGCGGTATGCCGGCCTTTATTCCGCCGCCCCAAGCAGCAGGCGGCCGGTCTCGTCGAGCATCCAGCGCACGCCTTCGGTGCGGACGGAATAGTATATCCTCTGTTCGCGCTTTTCCATCGAGACAAGGCCGCAGTTGAGCAGGGCGTTCATGTGGTAGGAAACCGTCGCCGCGGTCAGGCCCGTTTCCCTTGAAATCTCGAGGCTATAACGGGGCTGCTTGGTCAGCAGGAGCATGATTTCAAGTTTGCTTTTGTCGCCCAGCGCCTTAAACCGGTTGATCAGGGTTTCCCGTTGTCCGGTCAAATGTCCAACAGACTGTAACATATCGTCGAAGAAAAGCCCGTAGTAACAGATATCACCTATACGAAGCTGCGCAAAGGGGAGGGCCAGAGTGGGATAAATGTCGGTCAGTGTGTCTTTCTTCGGCACAAGGTTTTTGGACCGGTATTCCGCCTCAGATCGGATAAAATTTAAAAGCAGATTGGCAATCGGCTTTTTCAGGGCGGACCGGGCTTTTTTATAGGCGGGCAGATTGTTGTGCAGCATATTGTGGAAAACCGACAAATGCTCCCGAGGATGGGTGAGCAGTTGCAGAAAGTCCCATCTGGACGCCTCCGGAATGGCGCTGTTTTCCACAAACTCCACGAGCCCGTCCATCGTTTGCACCTGCGTCTCGGGTACCACCAGCTCGAACATCTCGTTATAGGCGCGCAGGATTCCAAGGCGGTAAGGCAGCCCCCGCGTTTCGTCCGATATAAGCAGTTGCTGCGTATGGGTTGCCGAACGGGATACCAGCATAAAGAAAACGGGTTCCCGGCGCTGGAAAAAGAAAGCCTCTTCGGGTTTTTCCACCCGGTGCTGGTCAAAAACGCGGACATATTTCTCAAACACTTTGGAATGGCGGGCATAAAAGGACGGCCCGTCCACGCCGATTTTATCCAGTTCGTGGATCAACCAGGCGGGGGTTCCGTCCAGCCAGTGCGAAAAATAGAGCAAATTGATGGTTTCATATGGGGGGTTCAAGTCCGAGTGGATGTTTATGGGCATAGCGATCTCCTTTAAGGGTTTGGTTTTTGCGGCTGCAGTGTGTATAAACAAGTCAGAATGATTACTATTATACAAAAATGTACCGTATAACACAACTAGGATGCCGTGTTTTCTGCTTTCCTGTCAAACCGCACTTCTATGGCCTCCCTGTTTTTATGGGATTTACGGCTGTTTGTGCAATATGATACAAGAAAATGTTTTGGTTTTGCAGTATCCTGGGATACAGCAAGAAACAGGGAGGCACACAATGAAAGGGGAGGTGTTGAAAAATGCAGAACCGCCGCACGGCCGGCCATCTGGCCGCTTTGCTGACCATCCTGATCTGGGGCACGACGTTTCTCTCCACAAAGGTTTTGCTGGGTACTTTTTCGCCTGTGGAGATCCTGTTTTTCCGTTTTACGATTGGATATCTGGCGCTTTGGGCAGTGCGCCCCAAGCTGCCGCATTTTGCGGGCGTGCGCCGGGAGCTGACCTTTGCCGCGGCCGGCCTCTGCGGCGTCACGCTGTATTTTCTGCTGGAGAATATCGCGCTGACCTATACGCTGGCGTCCAATGTGGGCGTGATTATCGCAATTGCGCCGTTTATAACGGCGATCCTCGCCCATCTGCTGCTGCGGGGCGAACGGCTGCGCCCGCTGTTTTTCGTAGGTTTTGCCGCCTCTCTGGCCGGCATTTTCTTAATCGGTTTCAATGGGAGCCGGCTGCTTCAATTAAACCCGCTGGGGGATATTCTGGCTGTGTGCGCGGCCGCCGTTTGGGCCGTATATTCGGTTTTGATGAAAAAGATCGGGGAATACGGCGGAGATACCGTGCTCTGCACCCGCCGGATATTCTTTTATGGGCTGCTGTTTATGCTGCCCGCACTGCCGCTGCTGCCATTCAAG
>CATNEU010000164.1 GCA_950097605.1 uncultured Oscillospiraceae bacterium
AAAGAACCCAGATGCCTTTGAACAATTGATTCAGGGACAGATGCAAATGATGTACAAGATTGCAAAATCCATCCTGAATTCCGATGAAGACGCAGCAGACGCGATACAGGAATGCCCGCCTCCGGTGAGCTTGAGGCGCAGATGCTTGCCGCCTCCAATCGGATAAATGCCGGCGATCTGCACATCTTTAAACGCAAACAGCGGCGGCTCGTTCTGCCTGCCGAAAGGCTCGAGCGCCGAGAGGCCCTTCACAGCCGCCGCTCCGACCTCGCCGGGCAAAACCACCCGGTCGATTTGCAGGGAGCGCGCGGGCATCATGGCAAAGTTCTGCTTGGCGTAAGCGCGCATCTGCTCGGTGAAGCGGGGAATATCCGCCGGCGCAAGGGACAGCCCCGCCGCCATGGCGTGGCCGCCAAACCGCGTTAGGCAGCCGCTGCAAGCCGTGAGCGCCCGATGGAGTGAAAAACCCTCGACACTGCGTCCGGAGCCACGGGCCTCGCCGTCCTCTACCGAGATCAGAAAGCAGGGGCGGTCGTACCGTTCGACAATTTTGGCGGCGGCAATGCCAACAACGCCATGGTGCCAGCCCTCGCCCGCAAGCACCAGCACCCGCTCGAACTCCCGGTTTTTGCTGCGGCGGACGTCCCCTACAATCTGCTCCACAATCTCCGCTTCTATCTGCTTGCGGCGCGTGTTGAGTTCGTCCACGTCCTGCGCGAGCAGCATTGCCTCTTCTTCGTTTTCCGTCAGCAGGAGCTGAACGGCCTTCTGCGCCGAACCCAGCCTGCCGGCCGCGTTGATGCGCGGCGCTAGGGTGAACGCGACGGTTTGGGCGGTCCACTCCTTGCCGGTAATCCCCGCCACCTGTGCCAGCGCGCAGACGCCGGGGTTATCGCTCTCCATCAGCCTTTGCAGGCCGTATTTGACAAACAGACGGTTTTCGCCCCGCAGCGGCACCAGGTCCGCAACGGTGCCCAGGCAGAGAATATCGGCATAGTAGTCGAGCATCGCGGCGCCGTCGTCCTCCTCGAGCGCACAGACCAGCTTGAACACCACGCCCGCGCCGCAGTAGTCCTTAAACGCACTGGTGTCGTCGGCCCGGTGCGGATCAACGACCGCGCAGGCCTCCGGCAGCTTCTCGGACGGCTGGTGGTGGTCGGTCACGACCACGTCGATCCCCAGCGTCCCCGCATAGGCAATCTCCTCCACCGCCGTAACACCGTTGTCCACTGTGACAATGAGCGCCGCGCCGTTTTCCCGCAGCAGATCAATCGCGCCGCGGTTGAGTCCATACCCCTCGCCGTCCCGCTCGGGTATATAGTAGATCACATCGGCTCCCAACGACTCGAGATAGGAATATAAAATGACGGTGGACGTCACGCCGTCCGCGTCGTAGTCCCCATAGATGGCGATGCGCTGCATTTCCTCCACCGCCTCGCGTATCCGTTCGACGGCCTTTCCCATATCCGCCAGCGCATAGGGGTCGGAAAGCGCAGCCTCCTCTTCCAAAAAGGCTTCGATTTCCGGCTCGTCCGTATAGCCCCTGGCGGCCAGCACACCGGCGGCCAGCGCGGAGAGTCCATAACGCTGTGCAATTTCCTTCGGTTGCTCCTTCGGACAGGACGCAATATCCCAGCGGACAAATCCCATCGCCGCGCCTCCTTTTCCATCCCGGCACACGCCGGGTTTTCCAGTCTTGGTGTTGCAGGCCGGAAGGAGTTGCCCCCGCCTGCGGCCAGCATATACATAATATATTATTTTATCACTAATAAGGTATAGAAGCAACAAAAAAGGCGTGATTTGGCGGGTTGCCAGCCGGAGGGGATATGGACGCCGGCAAATTGGTGCATTGTCCTCAAAAAAGCAGGCCATTACCCGGCAAAACCGAGATGCAGCTTGTTTTTCAACGGCAACTGAAGAGGGCGGAAACAATGTTTCCGCCCTCCCGGTCGCATAAAAGCCCTGTTCAAATGCTCCTTATATTCCCAAATTACTATGTATGGAAGATTCCGGCTTCCTTTGGTACTGCATCCGTCCGGTTTTGAAGATATCCTCTCCCCGGCTGTCCACGGCAACGACCAGCGGGAAATCCTCAATTACCAGGCGCTTAACCGATTCACAACCAAGCTCCTCAAACGCGATGACCTCCAAACTCTTGATACACCGGCAGGCCAACGCGCCCGCGCCGCCCAGCGCGCAGAGATAAACCGCCCGGTTGCGCACAATCGCATCCACCACCGCGCCGTCACGCTCGCCCTTGCCGATCATGCCCGCAAGCCCCAAATCCAGCAGGCGCGGCGCATAGACGTCCATCCGGCCGGAGGTCGTGGGCCCGCAGGAACCCACCGCCAGGCCGGGCGGCGTGGGCGTTGGCCCCGCATAGTAAATCACTGCGCCCCGTATTGCAAAGGGCAGCGGCTGCCCTGCATCGAGCAATTGCATCATGCGCTTATGCGCGGCGTCACGCGCCGTGTATACCACGCCCGAAAGCAAAATGCTCTCCGATGTGCGCAGCCGCCCGGCGCATTCCGCCAGTTGTTCTGTCCGCATCTTTTTCATTCCCATGTTTTCCGCCTGCCTTTACTCGTTCGTCTGCATGGTGCCGGTATCCTGCACGCCGGTCTGCGCCGTGCCTTCCTGTTCTTCTCGCAGGTGGTCACCGCCTTCGTCCGGCTGGGACAAAGGCTCCTCAGCAACCGCGTCGTACCACCGTTTGACTTGAGCGCCTATGTTGTTTTGCAAATTCTGCGCCATCTGCACAATGTTGTCCAGCCGCTCGTCAAGCAGGTCGGAGGCCTGCTTAAACGTCCCCTTAAGCTGGGTCAGGTCATCCTTGATTTTCATAATTTCCGCTCCCAGCGAGCCGGTTGCCTGCATGGCGGCATTGTATACCGTGTCGGCTTCCTTTTTGGCCTTGGACACCATCTCGTCCGCATACAATTTGGCCTGCACCATCACCTCGCCGATTTGCGCAGCGGCCTGCTGCGTATCCACCCCGCGCTGTTTTTTGAGCAGGTCCCGCTCCTTTGCCAACTGCAAGCCCAGTTGCCGCTGTTCACCAAGCTCCCGCACCCGCTGGTCATACCGGCTCTTCTGCCGCTCGATTTCCTGGTTTAAGTCAATAACCGCCGCCGAGAGGGTGTTGACCTTTTGTTTCTCATCCCCAATCGAAGCCTCCAACTGGGACACCGTCTCCTCCAATTTGGACACGTTGGCTGTCAGCATCTTAACCTGTCCGTCCAGATGCTGGCGCTCCTTTTGCAAATCTTCAATCTTTTTGTTGAGCCGCTGCTCGTTGGCCTGCGACGCCCTTGTCATATCCTCAATATAGTCCATTACGTCCTTTTTATCAAAGCCCCGCATGCTTGTCTTAAATGCAACCGAACCGTTTGCTGCCATTGCAAAAATCCCTCATTTCCATCGCGCCCAAAATGGCGCGTGTTTCCGTTTCTCACGTGGCTCTTTGGATATTCCTATAGGGTTTACGATGTACTTTGCGGTTATTATACCACAAGCACAGCGTGCGTAGGGGGATAATCGTGCATCCAGGCGGGAGGGTTCCGCAGAGCCCGGATCGCCTTACACATAACCCGTATAATAACCGTTTTGCGGTTATTATACCATGAATCCCGCGAAATATAAATATCTGTCCCCGCATTTGAATCGAATAAAACCTTTGTTCCGTGGAAAAGCGGCCGCAAAATACAGTTTCCGTCTCGAACCCGGACGATACGCCGCACAAGCATATTTTTCGTACGCGGATTTGTACGAGGCTTGTATTTGTTGTATAATAGACAGACAGAATCCCCGTATCCCCTGCGCAATCCAAAGCGCCCGGCCCCCAAAAGCCGGCTTAGTGTTTTAAACAGGAGGAATCATGCATGCAATATGC
This sequence comes from uncultured Oscillospiraceae bacterium, assembly GCA_950097605.1. GTDB lineage: Bacteria > Bacillota > Clostridia > Oscillospirales > Ruminococcaceae > CATNEU01. The sequence goes on from CATNEU010000164.1 coordinate 3,893, forward strand.
GGACAAACTCGTGGTTTTCGATCTGGATGGCACGCTCAACCGTACCGACCTCTTCGCAGTGGACGCACATCTGACGGCCCTGCGGGAGCATGGCAGAACGGACGTGCTCCCGGAAGAGGTGGCGGCGACCTTTGGCGCCGCCTGGCAGGACTATATGAAAGTCCTGCTGCCGGACGCGGATCTCGCCACCTGGAAAGCCTATCTGGCGCGGGTTGCCGAGCTGGAGGTTGTTTTTATGAAGGAGCGCGGCGCGCCGTTTGCAGGCGCCGAACAGATGCTCGGCGAGCTGCGCGGGCTGGGCTATCGCACGGCGGTCTGCTCCAATGCATCGGCGCGGTATATCACGGTCGTGCTCGAAACGCTGGGACTCGCGCCCCTGATCGACTGCATACAGCCGTTGGTTGCCGGGATGAGCAAAAAAGATAC
>CATNEU010000165.1 GCA_950097605.1 uncultured Oscillospiraceae bacterium
TCACCGAGGAGGTCAAGATCCGCCGGGAGAAAGAAAGGCTGGAAATGTATTTCCAGAGCCTTGTGGAAAACCTGCCGGGGGGCATTTCGGTGCTCCGCTGTGAAGCGGACGGCAGCATGACGCCGGAGTATATTTCCGAGGGGTTTGCCGCCATGCTCCACACGACGGTGGAAGAAGTGCGGTCTGTATATGAACCTGGTATGCTTGAGAGCGTTCATCCGGATGACATGGCGGACAATCTGAAAAAGCTGCGTGCCTATATGGAGAAGGACGAAGGCCATTGCGAGCTTACGGCCCGCATGAAACGGGGCGACGGCGGGTATGTGTGGGTCAAAAGCACACTTTCGATGCTGCGGATGTCGGACGGGCTTTGCAGAATTTATTCCGTTCATACGGATATCAGCAAGACCGTGGCGGAAAACGAACGGATACGCCGCCGGTATGAGGAGCTTCTGATGCAGCATTACCGTGCGCCGGGGCCGGACACCCTGGTTGTTGGGCACTGCAACGTCACAAAAAATAGGATTTTGGAGATCAAGGATTACACGGGCTCCCGCCTTCTCGAGACGCTGGGAACAGAGCGGGAAGCGTTTTTTACCGGCCTTGCCGGTTTGGTCGTGGAGGCTGGAGAACGGCAGGTGTTTTTAAATACCTATCTGAACGGGCCGGCACTGGCCGCCTTTGCCAATAAGGACACCGAGCAGATTCAGAAATGCTTTATCAAGCTGCCGTATGAGGATAGGGGGCGTTATGTTCAGTTCAAGGTGAACCTTGTGGAAACGCCCGATACGGGAGATATCACCGGTATTCTGACGGTGACGGACATCACCGAACAGACGATATCCGAACGCATTCTGCACCAGATGTCGGTTACCAGCCACGACTATGTGGTGGATCTGGACCTGGATCGGGACGCCTATATGGTTTTGACCAGCAATCAAACGGCCAGCCGCATACCCGCGCCCCGGGGCCGCCATTCGGAACGAGTGGCGTTTATGCAGTCCATCCTGCTGCCAAAGGACAGCGAGCAATATGCCAAGGCATTGGATGGCGCGGAGATCCGCCGGCGTTTGCAAAAGGAGGGTTCTTATACCTTTACCTATTCGCTGAAGGGCGATCAAGGTGAGCTCCGAACCAAGAATATGACGGTATCTCCCATCGACCTTCGGCTGGGACGGGTCAGTTTGGTGTGCACCGATATCACCAACTCGGTGCGGGAACAGCAAGGCCTTCTCAACATGATCGCCTATACCTTTGACCTGGCCGGGTTTATTCATCTCAGCAGCCGGAATTTCACCATGTATACACGGCAAATGGTGCTGGAAAGCCTGCCTCCTTATCAGACCGGCGACTATAATTGTGCGGCGGAGAGGTTCATGGATCATTACGGATCACAAGACGATGCGGCTGAGGTGCGCAGGCAGTTTTCGATAGAAACCATGCTGGAGCGGCTTGCAAAAAGCCCGTCGGGTTATGATTTTGTGTTTCCGTTTCGTGCGGAAGACGGCTCCCTGCTGTATAAACAGATCAACGTGCTGTGGGGCGACCAGAACCACGGGACGATTTGCATTGTGCGGGCGGATGTGACCGACATGCTCGCCGCGGAGCGTGAATCGAAGCGGGCACTGGAAAAGGCATTGGGTCTTGCGGAAGAGGCGAACCGGGCGAAGAGCAATTTTCTGACTTCGATGTCGCATGACATCCGGACGCCCATGAACGCCATTATGGGAATGACGACGCTGGCTCTGCTGCATATAGACGACCGGGACCGGGTGGAGAACTGCCTGCAGAAGATATCCGTTGCCAACAAACATCTTTTGAGCCTGATTAATGATGTGCTGGATATGAGCCGCATCGAGCGCTCTCAAATTGCGTTGAACCAGAGGACGCTTTCCCTGTCCGCACTCATCGGCCAGCTATCCGCCATTATCGGACCCCAAGCGGAAGAGGCGGGGCTGCGGTTTGCGATCCGGAAAATGGAGATGGCGCACGAATACTTCTGCGGGGATTCCGTGCGGATCAACCAAATTTTCATCAATCTGCTTTCCAACGCAGTGAAGTTCACGCCGGAGGGCGGACGGGTGGACTTTCTGGTAGAAGAAATCCCGCCTGCTGAAAGCAGCGGGCATGTCCGCTACCGGTTTACCGTCCTCGACACGGGAATCGGGATGTCCAGAGACTTTTTGCGCCGCCTCTTTGAACCGTTTGCCCGGGAGGAAACCGTTGCGCAGATTGAGGGGACGGGGCTGGGCTTGAGCATTACAAAGGGATTGGTGGAGCGGATGCGCGGCAGTATTGACGTGGACAGCCGGCCTGGCAAAGGGACTGCGTTTCGCGTGGAGCTGGAGTTTGAAAAAGCGGAGGAAAACAGCGGATTCCGATTGGAAAACGCCGGCACGGAATATCCGGGTTCTTTGGAAAGAAAGCCCCTTGCCGGACGCACCTTCCTGATTGCGGAGGACCATCCTGTCAACGCAGAGCTTTTAAGCGAGTTGCTGGCAATGTGCGGCGCCGGGTCGGACGTCAGGGTGGACGGGAGACAGGCGGTGCAGGCGTTTCAAGAGGCGGCCCCGGGAACCTATGACGCGATTTTGATGGATATTCAGATGCCGGATATGACGGGATATGAGGCGTCCCGCGCCATTCGTGAGATGGCGCGGCCGGACGCCAAAACGATTCCGATTGTCGCCATGACGGCCAACGCCTTTGCGGAGGATATTCAGTCCTCCCTGGATGCAGGGATGAATGCCCATGTGGCCAAGCCCATTGATATGGACGTGTTGCAGGATACTCTGTATAGGGTTTTGGACATGTGAAGCCATGCGCGCAAAGGGCAGGGCCGTGCTCTGGAAGGGGATTTTTTGTCCGGCTTGCCGTATGCTGCGGCAGTTTCTTGGGTCTGCGTGGAAATCAATGCGTGATCCAACGGATACGAAGCGGTTTTTATTGTCCCCTATTCGTTTAATCATAAGGGAAAGCCCCCGGCATAGCCGGGGGCTTTCCCTTGCAATTAAAAGGCGCCGCCTTGCTGTTTTACAGGGCGGCGCTTTCCTGTTCAACTTCAATCGGGAAGGAGAGCCACTCGGAAATGGGCGAGCGCGAGACGACGGTGTGTATATCCTGATAGATCTGCCAAAAAGCGTTTTCAAGAACGTCCGGCAGGGCGGCGCTGCCTTTTCCCTGCAGGCAGGCGGCAACGTCCTTCATGGCTTGCAGTGTTTTGCCGTCGTTTACATACAGAGATTCGTCAATGGCAAATAGATAGTAGCCCCAAATCAGAAAATCGTTGAGCTGCAAATAGATATTTTTCAGGGAGTGGCAGGGCGCCAACTGTATCAGAATATCCATTAGAAGCTGCACCGAAAGGGGGGTGATCCTGCTGCTGGAGACCGTGCGCAGCCTGTTCTCTATATCGTCGGCCATTTCTTTGGGGACGGGGGAAAACGCGGCTGCGCAGTCGTGTACGGTCAGCAAAATCATCTGCAGAGCGCTTTGGAACAGTAGGAGCCTTTGCCGGATCACGGGGCTGTTAAAATCAACGCTGCATGCGCTGACGCCGGGCTTACCGTAGGCAATTACGGTGCCTTTTTTGTCAATTGTCTCGGTAACGCCCAAGGCGTTGAGAAGTGCATATGTACGGCTTGCGGTTTCCTTTGTAATGCCGTATTCCTCCATGGTCTTTGAGATCGAAGGCAAGAACCTTTGGTTGTCGAATTCCTGGCCCACAATACGGCGTAAGATGGTCATTGCCAAATGGGCGTATAGTTCCGAACGCCCCTTCACCCGGAACCAGTGGATGTTTTCTTTTGGGAGCGCCAGACGGATGGTACGGTTCTGCAAAGCCTGCAAGTAGTCGTCGGTACGCTGGCTGGCTTCGAGGTAAACCCTGCGCACGCTTTCGTAAAAAAGGACGTATTGCCTGTGCTCAATGCGGTCTTTGGCGGTCTCGAGCCATTTTTTAACCCGGTGTGCGGGAATGAGGGATGGATCAGACACGCCGGGAAGAGGGATATACGGAATGTGCAGATAATTTTCTGCATCCAGCTCCAGCTCCATGCTCAACTCGTTGTGAAGAGGGTGGTGTATGGTTTTGAAAAAGAGGTTGGCCTGTCTGTAAAGCGTGTGGAGGGGTATTGTTTCGGATATGCCGTCGATTGCTTGTTGCATCTGCCGGAATTCCGCCTCTCGGCAGCGTTTGGCGCCTTCCCGGTATACTGCGGGAAGCAGCAGCCCCAGCCCTTTAAATGCATCGGCAACCGCCTCCCTGCGCGCGGCGAGCGCGGCAATATAGGACTCCTTGGGCGGTGCATAGGTC
>CATNEU010000166.1 GCA_950097605.1 uncultured Oscillospiraceae bacterium
GAAAAAACTGATGGACGACCGCGAGCGGGAAATCGCCGAACTATATGAAAAGGCCGGGGAGGAAAGCGGCAAGGCGCAGGCGCTGCGGCAGGAGTACGGCGAAAAACTCGCAGCCGCGCGCACCGAGGCCGCCCGGCTGCTGGAAGGCGCGCAAAAGCAGGCCGAAAAGCGAGCGGATGCAATTGTATCCGACGCGCAGGGGCAGGCCGCCCGGCTGCTCGAGTCGGCCGGACGGACGATCGCGCTAGAGAAGGCCCGGGCGAAAACCGAGGTGCAGGCCGAACTGACCGGTCTTGCCGCCGCGCTGGCGGGCAAGCTGCTCGAAACAAATGTGACCGGCGAGGAGCAACAGAAGCTGCTGGCCGGGCTGCTGCAATTGCCGGAGGAAGTCTAGCGTGGGCGGCGGCACGGCAAAGCGCTATGCGCGCGCGCTGTTGGAGACGGCGGCGGGGACCGGACAGGAAGAGATGGTTCTCAACGAGCTGCGCTTTGTGGAAAAAATACTGTCGGCCCATCCGGCGCTGTGGCGGCTGCTGGCCGCGCCTACGCTCACCGAAGCGGAAAAGCTGGCAGTGCTCGACGCTGTTTTTGCCGGCAATTTGGGAGAACTTTCTATGCGCATTTTGCGGCTGCTGGCACGGAAGTCGCGGGTCCAATTGCTGCCGGGGATCAGCGCGGCGTTTGCAAAGCAGGTATATAGGCGGCACGGCATTCTGACCGTGCAAGCCGTCACGCCGCAGGCGCTGCCGCCCAAAGCGGCCGACGCCCTGCGCGCGAAGCTCGAACGCATAACGGGCAAAACGGTGGTGCTGGAACAGCAAACAGACGCCACACTGCTGGGCGGCGTTCTGCTGCGCATGGGAGGGCGTCAACTCGATATGAGCTTAAAAGCCCGTCTTGCGCGCGCCGCCGCCGCAATGCGGGCCGCAGAATAGGACGCTTCTGAGAAACACAGGCGGCACAATCGACGGAAAGGGATGGTGGGACACCGCATGGAACGCAGACCAGAGGAGATCACAAGCGTTATCAAACAGCAGATTGAACGCTATCAGGACCGCATTGAACTCGAAGAGGTCGGCCAGGTGTTGCAGGTGGGCGACCAAGTGGCCAAAATCTACGGTTTGGATGGCTGTGTGGCCGGGGAGCTGCTTGCATTTTCAGGCGGCGGCCGGGCGCTCGCACTCAATCTCGAGGAGGAATTTGTAGGCGCGGTGCTGTTTGGAGACACCGAATCGGTGCGCGAGGGCGATAGGGTCCGTCGCACGGGACAGGTGGTGCAAGTGCCGGTCGGCGAAGCGCTGCTCGGCCGGGTTGTGGACGCGCTTGGCGGGCCGATTGACGGCAAAGGCCCCGTCCGGGCGGACGCGCACCGTCCGGTGGAAAGCGAAGCGCCGGGCATCCTTGCGCGCCAGTCGGTGAACAGGCCGCTGCAAACCGGCATCAAGGCGATTGACGCAATGATTCCAATTGGAAAGGGACAGCGCGAACTGATCATCGGCGACCGGCAGACCGGCAAATCGGTCATTGCGCTGGATACGATATTGAACCAAAAGGATAAAGACGTGCTCTGCGTCTATGTCGCCATCGGACAGAAGCTGTCCACCGTGCGGCAGATTGTGCAGACGCTCGAGGAAGGCGGCGCCATGGCGTATACCACGGTGGTCAGCGCGGGCGCGGCCGACCCCGCGCCGCTGCAATACATTGCGCCCTATGCGGGCTGCGCGATTGCCGAGCACTTTATGCGGCAGGGAAAGGACGTGCTGATTGTCTACGACGACCTGTCCAAACACGCGGTGGCCTACCGTGCGATTTCGCTGCTGCTCAAGCGCCCGCCCGGCCGCGAGGCCTATCCGGGCGACGTGTTTTATCTGCATGCCAGGCTGCTCGAGCGCGCGGCGCAGTTGAGCCGCGAAAACGGCGGCGGCTCACTGACCGCGCTGCCGATCATCGAGACGCAGGCCGGGGACGTCTCGGCCTATATCCCGACCAACGTGATCTCAATCACCGACGGGCAGATCTTCCTCGAGGGCGAGCTGTTCCATGCGGGCATCCGCCCGGCTGTCAACCCGGGCATCTCGGTGTCCCGCGTGGGCGGCGCGGCGCAGATAAAAGCGATGAAAAAAGTGGCGGGGTCGCTCAAGCTGCTGTATTCGCAGTACCGGGAGCTGCAGGCGTTCGCGCAGTTCGGCTTCGACCTCGACCGCGACACGAGGGAGCGGCTTGCCCAGGGCGAGCGCATCGTCGCGGTGCTGCGCCAGGGCCAGAACGCGCCGGTGCGGGTGGAGGATCAGGTGCTGATCCTCTATGCGGCGGTGCACCACCAGCTCGAACGGGTACGGGTGGAGGATATCTCCGCGTATGAAACCGATTTGTTTGCGTATATAGAGGCCGCGCATCCGCAGATTACAGAGTCCATCCGGCAGACCGGCGACCTCACCGGAGAAAACGAGGAGGCGCTGAAAGCCGCGCTCGGGGCGTTCACCGAGACGTTTTTGCAGACACACCAGCCGGTGGATGGGCAAAACGCTGCGGACGGCAAATAAAATAAGGGGGAGAGGCCATGGCAGCGGGCAATACGGCGGACATCAAGCGGCGCATCCGCAGCGTGCGCAGCACCATGCAGATTACAAAGGCGATGGAACTTGTCGCCTCCTCCAAGCTGCGGCGCGCCAAGGAGCGCGTGGAGCGTTCCCGCCCGTATTTTACAACGCTCTATGAGGCAATGAGCGACATTGCAAATGAAAACCGGGATTTTTCATCCCCGTTTACCAGGGCGCGCCCCGTCCGGCGCTCCGCCTATGTGGTGATTGCCGGGGACCGGGGACTGGCGGGCGGTTTCAACACGGGCATTTTCCGCCTGGCGCAGTCCTGTATCCACAATGCGGAGAGCGAGGCAACGGTGTTCGCGGTCGGCAAAAAGGCCGCCGAGCACTATGCGGGAAATGCACGCGGCCTGCACGCATCCTATCCGCGGGGCGCCGAAAACATGGATATGGACACGGCGGGCAAAATTGCGGACGAACTGGTTTCGCTCTATTCCAAACAGAAGATCGACGAGGCCTACCTGTTCTTTTCGCAGTATATTTCGCCGTTGGTGCAGGCGCCGATCTGTTTGAAGCTGCTGCCCATCGTCTCGCTGGCGGACGCGCAGCCCGACGGAGGCAAAAGAGGTAAGGCCGCGCTCACGGCTTACGACCCGTCTCCCGAGGCGGTGTTTGCGCAGATTGTGCCGGACTTTCTCGCGGGCATTCTGTTTGGCGCTGCGGCGGAGTCCTATGCCTCCGAGCAGGGGGCCAGGCGCACCGCGATGGAGGCCGCCAACGACAATGCGGGCGAGATGATCGACCAGCTCCAGCTACTATTCAATCGCGCCAGACAGTCGGCCATCACGCAGGAAATCTCGGAGATCGTCGCGGGCGCGCAGGCGCTGTCCTGACGTGGGATGCAATACAGGGGGAGGACGACAACAATGAGTGAAACCAAACAGAACACCGGCACGGTCGTGCAGATTATCGGGCCGGTGTTGGATATCCGTTTTCCGCCGGGACAGATGCCCCGGCTCTTGAATGCCGTGACGGTCGAGGATGACGGGAAGACCCTGACCGCCGAGGTAGAGCAGCACGTCGGGGAGGACACCGCACGCTGCATCGCGATGAGCTCGACCGACGGGTTGCGCCGCGGCATGCGCGCGACCGACACCGGCGCGCCGATTTCGGTGCCGGTTGGCGACGCGACGCTCGGGCGCATCTTCAACCTGCTGGGGGAGCCGGTGGACAACAAACCGCCCGTCCGCACGGCGGAGCAGTGGCCGATCCACCGCGCCGCGCCGCCGTTTGACCAGCTAGAACCCGGCGCGCAGATGCTCGAGACGGGTATCAAGGTCATTGACCTGATTGCGCCCTATGCGAAGGGCGGCAAAATCGGGCTGTTCGGCGGTGCGGGCGTCGGCAAAACAGTGCTGATTATGGAGCTGATTGCCAACGTGGCAAAGCAGCACGGCGGTATCTCGGTATTCACCGGCGTGGGCGAGCGCACGCGAGAGGGAAACGATTTATACAACGAGATGCTGGAATCCGGCGTGATTGATAAGACCGCGCTGGTCTATGGGCAGATGAATGAGCCGCCCGGCGCCCGCATGCGCGTTGCGCTTTCGGGGCTGACAATGGCCGAATACTTCCGCGACAGCAAGGGCCAAGATGTGCTGCTGTTCATTGACAACATCTTCCGTTTTACACAGGCCGGCTCCGAGGTGTCGGCGCTGCTTGGACGCATGCCCTCGGCGGTCGGCTACCAGCCGACGCTCG